>JASLEQ010000184.1 GCA_030151135.1 Candidatus Sulfotelmatobacter sp.
GCGCCGCGCTCAAGTGTTTTCCGTGGCAATATCCGTACTGGCACGCTCGCATGTTCAGCACCCGCGACAAGATTCCTGCGGACAGCCTCGCGGGCTACAAGGCTCCGCTGCAGCGACCCGGATTGTTTGACCACGCCCTCGGCATTGTCAAAACTTGGGGGACAGACCTGAAAGAGCTTGACCGCCTGCTCCCGAAATTGTCGGAGATCCGCACCTTGCTCATCTGGGGAACGAAGGACCCGGCAGTCTACTTCTCGTCGATGGAGCCTCTCGCACGCTATTTCCCCAACTCGGAGCGCGTGATATTCCAGGGAATCGGGCATTTGCCCTATGAGGAGTGCCCGGAGGAGTTTAATCAGGCGTTGATTCGATTTCTGACAGGGATCGGGGGCCAGGGTTAACAAGAGGGGGCCGGCATAGAGGAAAGTGCGGGTAGATCCCTAAAAATGAGCGGGTCTCTCGTCGCTCCGGCTATTCCAGTCTCGACTCCCTCGCCCTGCTTTCATGACGCAATCCATCCTCGAATTCATGCGCGGCGCGCTGGTTCTGCATGGATATTGGGCCGTGGGGTTGGCGCTCCTGTTGGAGAACGCTGGCGTCCCCGTTCCAGGCGAGACCATCCTCTTGCTCGCCAGCCTTCTGGCCTATTCCCAACACCAATTGCAATTGCCATGGATCATTCTGATCGGCACGCTGGCAGCGACCGCCGGCGACAACATTGGCTTCACGCTGGGCTATTACGGTGGACGTCCTCTGCTGGAGCGCTATCAGAACCTCTTCCGTATGCGATCGTCGACGCTGCGGAAGGGCGAGCTCCTGTTCGAACGCTACGGAGCTCTGACCATCTTTTTCGCGCGATTCGTGTTCGGGATGCGAGTCATTGCCGGGCCCATGGCCGGAGTGCTTCGCATGCCCTGGCGCAAGTTCCTGGTTTTCAACTTTTTGGGCGCTCTACTCTGGGTGAGCGTCATTTCCGGATCTGGGTACCTTTTCGGCCGGCACTGGGAGCATTTGCAAGAGGGCGTGAAGCGATTCGACGTGATTGTTGCGATCTGCGCGGTTCTATTTCTGCTTGCGCTCTGGTGGCGCAATCGCCGCGAATCTGCAGAGTAAACCTTCGAGTATCCAATTCCGGGATTTGCCGCCTATACTGTCGCCAGTGTCTCGGGGCTAGTCTGCAACGGGGTAAAACTTCGGTCGGTTCCGAACCGCAACTCGGACTAGGAGGAACGATGAAAAAGATCGGTGCGTTCTCTTTACTTACGATGGCATTTCTGGTGTTCGCAATCGCTTTTCCTGCCGCTGCGGCCGGACCCAATCCACCCGCCCCTCCTGTCGTGGGCGCGCCGGCAGTTCCGGTAGCCGCTCCACTACCGCCTGAACCGCATCCGCACATTCACGAAGCGCTGGAAGCGATGCGCGCCGCCAAGCATCATTTGGAAACCGCCGCCCACGATTTCGATGGACATCGCGTGAAGGCAATCGAGCACCTCGACCAGGCAATTCACGAAGCCGAGGTCTGCGAATCGATGCGGTAAAGCGCTCCGCATTTGTCGCGTAGAAGCAAACGGCAGCCCGATGGGGCTGCCGTTTGACTTTGAAGACATTGAAGAATGCAGCTGATCAGTGCTTTCCCCACGTATATCCCACCGAAGCTCCGATGCGAAATACGTTATCGGAGTGAAACTGGGAATTGTTCGGAATCAGGTAGTAGTGCACTTCCGGACGTACGAAGATGTTCCTCCACGCGTAGTACCGGATACCGAAGCCCGCGTGAATGAGAAAATGCGTGCTGTTGAGGTGCACGCTGCAGCCCCCGCCAATCAGCCCGCACGATCCAAACTGATAAAAGAGCAGTGACTCGGCGCCCGCTCCGACCATAAAGTCGCCGTGCGTCTTGGCCGCGAGACGGTGTGCGTATACCACGTTGGCGTCGTAAAAAATCGGCCGAAAGAGCTGATAGTTGTTGTAGACGCCCTCGTGATAGCGGAACGCTCCTTCAATCGCAATTCCTCGGTCGCGATTGCTCAGATATTGCACCCAAACGCTCGGATAGGTTCCTCCCTTTTCCGCGGGAGGCAGAAATGCCTCAGAGGCGGAGTTGTTTTTCGGAGACCAAAGCGTGCTCCCTCCGGCGGCGACGTCAAATTGTTGGGCGTAAGCGAAGCTGGCGAGTAATAGAAAAGCGCAGACGAACTGGAGTGAAAGGAACCTTCTCAACCGTGCCCCCTCTGAGCAAGATAGATCGTCCGCTTCTGGGAGTTTTGCGTCGCCAGCGATTCGCAGTGAATGGAATCGCCAGCGACGCTTGGCAAGACGACCGATGAAACGACCGCAGTTTTAGTCCGGTCCGATAGTGTATCCGATGGAGGCGCCTACACGGAAAACGTTCCCTGAGGTGAAGTTGTCGTTATTGTTCAGGACGTGGAAGAAGCGGACTTCCGGCCGCACGAACATGTGACCCCACACGTAGTAGCGTACGCCTCCGCCCAGGTCGACTAGAAAGTGATTGGCGCTGGTGTAGCAGGCACCGAAGTAAACGCAGTTGCTGGTAGGCGTGTATCCATAGAACCGCGTACTCTGCCAGCCGATTCCGCCAAACAGGTCCAGGCCGGCTTTCTTGCTCAGGCGCGGCTGGAACACTCCGTTGAAGGTGAAAAGCAATGGGCGATAGGGAACGCCGAGACCGCCAAAATCTCCTTGGCTGGCTTTCCAGTTGACGTCGAACGCGGCGCCGAGCCGATCCTTTAACACCACATCAGCGCCCAGGTTGAGGTACGTTCCGCCCTTCTCCGGGCATAGATACGTTCCGTTAATCTGCGGGCCGCAGCCGGAAGCGCCGGGCGAAAGCAGCGTGCCGGCTCCGATGTAAGCATCGCCCTGCTGGGCCGATGCCAGGCTGGCAAAAGAAATAACAACAACTACCGCGAGGAGTGCGAACTTTCTCAAAGGAACCTCCTGAAGCGTCTGTACTGCATGGGTTTAGCGATTAGGATGCGGCCGCCAAACCATTTGGATGCAAAGACGTAGGCTTGGAATCCATATTAACTGCTGGACCGAACCAGATTCAAATACGCCAGCAAAATTCACGGCAGGCTACGTCAATGTCTATTCCCGATCTCAACCCGCCGGAAGAGGAAAAGTTGCATTCCCGGCTCCAGGATGACGCAAAGGGTTCAGCGATTGGCGCCGCCTCCTCCGCGAAGAACATGGTCGATCGAAATCGCTCCCGCCCCGAAAAAGATCAGGGCGAAAGCGATGGTCGCAGCTGCCAAGGGGAATTCAAATCCCGGGTGATCCGGTGATCCCATCAGTCCGTTGTGCAGATGAACTTTCCAGATCGCGACAACCAGATCGATGAAGATCGCGAATGCTGCAGGACGAGTGAAGAATCCCGCGATCAACAGCAATCCCGCCAGGAGCTCGGTGAATGCCGCGACATAGCCCAACCAGACGGGGAGGCCCATGCCGCCCACCATGTGGGCGAAGTGTTGCAGCCCGCCAAACACTTTGTGATAGCCGTGAACAGTCATGATGCAGCCCAAGCTCAGGCGCATCAGCAGTAACGCGAGTGGTTGCAGACGGTCAAGATAGCGCAAACTTTCCTCCGCCGGTTCCTTCAACTTAGATAGATTAGCGCACTCCTTCACCTCACAACTGTGCCAGGTTGCGTTACCCAGCTTTTCCAGAACGCCTGCGGAATCAACGTCTTGGACCAGCGACATAGTACCTCCGTACCGTGCCTAGTACTTCAGTTACCGCTCTTCGCGTGACCAAATATCGATTCTTGTGCAAATACTACCCATTGTATTTTGGGCGCAGCGGCACACAACATATAGACGAACGTAGTTGGCGGGTTTGCGGCCGTTTCCAGAAAACTCCCAAAAAACGCGGCAAAACGCGGAGATTCGCTCCCACCCGGGGCTTTTCGAGGCTGATATATGCTCGGGACACGAAAGCCCCCTGAGCCGATATGCAGTGCAGGGAAGTCTCCCAAGGAATCCCGTGGGCAAGTATCGGGCGGGAAGAGAACTGGCAGGGAGAGCAAAGGAACTATGGCCGACTCGCGAGAAGTTATGAACATTCGCCAAGCGTCGCAGTATCTGGGCGTGAGTCCGGACACGCTTTACAAGTACGTCGGCGAACAAAGGATTCCGGCATTCAAGCTGGGAGACCGGTGGCGCTTCAAGAAGTCGCGGCTGGATCAGTGGATGGAAGAGAAGTCGAGCGAAATGGAACCGCAGGCGAAAGGGAAGCCCAAAGCGGCGACCAAGGCGGCGGGGCAACTTTAATCCAACGTCGCGGGCCGGTACGCGCCGCGGCATGCAAAAGGTGGGCACATGTTTGGATTCGGATCGAAGTCGATTGTTGGCCTCGATGTAGGCTCCTCGAGCATCAAGGCAGTCGAGTTGAAGAAAAAGGGCGGGCAGATTGAAGTCGCCCACCTCGGTCTGGAACCGCTGTCATCCGATATCGTCGTCGACTCCATGATCGTCGATTCGGGTACGGTTTCCAGCGCGATCTCGAAACTTTTTCTCGAGAACCAGATTAAGACCAAAGCCGTGGCCACCGCAGTCAGCGGTCACTCCGTCATCGTCAAGAAAATTTCGCTGCCGTCGATGAGCGATCAGGAACTCGCCGAGACCATCGAGAAGGAAGCCGCGCAGCACATTCCTTTCGATCTCGCCGATGTCAGCCTCGACTATCAGATTCTGTCTGATGAAGTCGGCAGCCCGCAGATGGATGTTCTGCTGGTGGCGGTGAAGAAGGACAAGATTCTGAACTACACCAACGTACTCTCGATGGCCGGGCGCACCCCAGCTATCGTCGATATTGACGCGTTGGCTCTGCAGAACTGCTACGAGTACAACTATCAGCCGGCACCGGGCCAGGTCGTGGCGCTGCTGAACCTCGGCGCCAGCGTCATGAATATCAACATCGTCAAGGGCACGACGCCGTTGTTCCCGCGCGACGTCAGCGTGGGCGGTCATCAGTACACCGACTCGCTGCAGAAAGAGCTCGACCTTAGCTTCGATGACGCCGAGTCGCTGAAGCTGGGCAACAAGGTTGGCACCGTCAGTGAAGACGCCAAGCAGCCGATCTTGCAGCAGGTGACTGAAATTATCGTGCTGGAAATTCAGAAGACGTTCGATTTCTTCCGCGCCAGCGCGGCGGGCGAGCACATCGAGAAAATTTATCTGGCGGGCGGTTCGTCGAAAGTTCCAGGACTGGTGGAAGCGTTGCGGCAGGAGTTCTCGATGCCGGTCGAAATGCTGAATCCGTTCCAGCGTGTCACGCCTCCGGCCGACGGCCTGGCGGCTGAACTGGTCGAAAAGAATCCCGGGCAGATGGCGGTTGCAGTGGGCTTGGCCCTGAGGAGCTTTGAATCCCTATGATCAAAATCAACCTTCTCGAAACCTCCAAAGGAAAGGGCAAACGCGGCGGCAGCAGCCCGGCGATGCCCACCATGGAAATGGGAGACATGGGGTCTCCGAAGCTGAAGATCCTGGTCATGGTCGTAATCGTCGGCTTGGGCAATCTTGGCTACTGGTATCGGCTCGACAATCTTTCGAAGCAGATTGACTCCAAGATGAAAGTTGCCGAGCAGAAAAATCGTGAATTGGCCGACGTCAAGGCAAAATTCATGGACCGCCAAAACCAGGCCAATGTCTACCAGCGCCATGTGGACGTGATCAAGAAACTGCAGGATGGCCAGACCGGCCCCGTCAACCTCATGGCGATGATGGGAGAGACGGTCAACAACACCGAAGCAGTCTGGTTGAGCAAGCTCGACGACCAGGGCACCAGCGTGAATCTGGAAGGTACGGCGCTTTCCGCCGATGCCGTGGCTAACCTGATCGCCAATCTGCAGAAGACCGGATTCTTCAAGACCGTCGAGATCAAAGAAACTTTTCAGGACGAGCAGGTGAAAGACATGCAGGCTTTTCAGTTCACGCTGACCTGCGACAAAGCGGCCGCCGACACGGCCGGGAAGGGAAAGTCGTAGAGGCAGACCTATGGCGAACTTTGGCGAACTGTCAGGTATCAAGCAGTGGGGCGTGGTGATTCTCTGCGGGGCTCTGGTGACCGGTGGATTGTTCTTCACCATCTTCAAGAGCCAGACCGAGAAGAACACGATTGCGCAGAAGGCCCTGGAAGACAAAATCCGGGAGAACAACGAGCTTGAGTCGTATCGGCCCAAGCTGAAGCAGATCGAACAGCAGCTGGCCGAGCTCAAGCAGCAGCTTGAGATCGAGGCGCGCATCGTTCCTGACGAAAAACAGATCGACGGCTTCATCACCATGATGGATGCCGAGGCCGTGAAGGCCGGCATTGAACTGCGCCGCTACACCGCGAAAGACGTGAAGCAGCAGCAGTACTACAGCGAAGTGCCCTTCGAGATGGAACTGGATGGGCCCTACTACTCGGCGCTGAACTTCTTCGACCGGGTCAGCAAGCTGGAGCGCATCGTCAATGTCAGCAACCTTCTTGTAGCGACGACGAAAAACCCAGCTGGCGCGAAAACTAAACACACCTATGTCTACGCGCCCGGTGAGAGTGTGGTCGCAACCTTTACCGCAACTACTTATTTCAGTCGTGATCTGCAACCTCCTGCTGCCGCCGGAGCAAAGCCGGTGGCCACGGCGGCGAGATAGGAAATTCTATGAAGCTGACGACAGGCATTTTGACAGTGGCAATGGTGGTGGGTGGGCCGGCGGCCTTGATCGCCGTAGCACAGAACCCGGACGCCATCGACAACGCGCGCAGCGTGGCAAAATCGCTGCAGCAGAAGCAGGCCAACGATACGGACGCTGCCCTGGATGCGGCTGGCGTTTCCGCCAAACCGGCTCCGGCAATTCCGGCTCCGGCCATCAAGCCGGCGATGATTCCCGGACCGACAGTCTCGGCGGCTGCTTCTCCGAAGCCAGCTCCGAAAGTGGC
This sequence comes from Candidatus Sulfotelmatobacter sp., assembly GCA_030151135.1. Next base: position 6,943 of record JASLEQ010000184.1, read on the forward strand.
TGCCCCGAGACCGCAATCCACTTCGGCCAGTAACCAGCTGCAAAAAGTGAACGTCGTGCCCGGCGGCAACGACATTCAGATCGAGATTAGTTCCAGCGGCGCCGTGACCCCGAAAGTGAGCAAGCTCAGCTCTCCCGCACGCGTTCTGGTGGAATTGCCCGAGACCATCGTTGCTACCAGCCAGAATAAGATTCCGGTCGGCAGCGGCGGGGTAAAGGGCGTCCGTATCGGAATGGACGGCAAGAATCCGCCCACGACCAGCATCGTCGTCGATCTCGAAAAAGCTCTGACCTACGACACTTCATCCGGACCCGCGGGCAAGTTCGCCTTGATCCTGCACACGCAAGGTGGATCTCCTGCGGTTGCGCAGGCGAAGGCTGCACCAGCACCGCTCGCGGCCAAGACGACCAGTGCTCCCGCTGCGAAGGTTGCTTCCGCTCCCGCGAAAGCCGCACCCGTTGCGGTCAAAACGGCGTCTGTGAACGTTGCCAAGGCCGCTCCGTTGCCGGTGGCAAAGCCGGCAGCTGCGACCAGCCCGAAAGCTGCGGCACCGAAAGTTGCTGATGCCAAGGCCGCCGCGAAATCCGCTGCTCCGGCGCAGAAGGTGGAAGCAAAGCACGAATCGGCCAAAGTTCCGGCGCCCAAGGCGGTCACAGCCGTGGCCGCGCCCGAAGCGTTGCCGGTAAAACCCGCCGAGGCCGCCAAGCCCAAAGCTGAAGAAAAGAAGTGGGCGATGAACGGCAAGCGCGATCCATTTTTCAGCCCTGTGGTTCAACAACAAGGCGCCGGATGTTCAACGGGCAAGAAGTGCCTCGAGATCAACGGAATCAATCTTCGCGGCGTCGTGAAGTCAGACACCGGGTTTATTGCTGTCGTAACCAACAACATCGGCAAGGCATATTTCTTGCACGAGAATGACCCCGTGTTCAACGGATACGTGGTGAAAATTACGGGCGACTCGATCGTTTTCGAGGAGACCGTGCAGGACAAGCTGGGTAAAACTTCGACGCACGAAGTTGTGAAGCGAATCTTTACTCCGGCAGTGTAGTAGTCAAGAAAAGTTTTGAACTCTTAAGTTGCAAGAAGGACACGCGGGCCAGGCTCGCGGGTGGGGAGAGGCGAAATGCGAAAGCAACAACTGAACATCTTCGTATCGATGCTGCTGATGGCAGTGGTGGCCGTGGCCGCCGAGACACCCAGCCAGCTCGATCGAGTCAACGTAATCCGCGACAAGGATGCAATCCGCGTCGAGATGAAGGCTAGCGGCGCGGTTGCGCCGAAGCTCAGCACCCTGGACTCGCCCGCTCGCGTAGTGGTCGATCTGCCCGAAACGGTGATGGCCACCAGCCAGCGCCGTATCCCGGTGGACGCCGCCGGAGTGAAAGGCGTCCGCATCGGAATGGATGGTCAAGCCCATCCCACGACGCGAATCGTCGTTGACCTCGACAAGGCTTGCGCCTACGAGTTGACGCCGGGTCCGGCGGGAAAACTTGTCCTCACGCTGCATGCCGGCGAAGTGGCCCAGGCTGCGGCCCAGAAGGCGGTGACCGCTGAGGCCGTTGCTCCAATCCCCTCGGCGCCGAAGGCGAATGCTTCGGCTGCTCCGAACGGTTTCGTTTTCGTTGAGCCCTCTTACCAGCCAAAGGCGGAAACGA
>JASLEQ010000193.1 GCA_030151135.1 Candidatus Sulfotelmatobacter sp.
ACAGGATGGACCGGCGGCTCATTCGGCGTCGGCAAGCGCATCAGCATCCGCCACACCCGCGCCTTGCTCAACGCCGCTCTGGATGGATCTTTGCTGAAAGTGAGCTACAAAAAAGATCCGGTCTTCGGATTCGAAGTCCCCACAAAATGCGAAGGCGTGCCGTCAGAAATTCTCGATCCCGCCAACACCTGGCCCAGCCGCGACCAGTACTTCAACAAGTACGACGCCCTGGCCGCCCGTTTCATCGAGAATTTCAAACTTATGATCGGCGAATGCCCCGACCACATTTTGGAAGCCGGCCCCAAACGCCTCCTAGGAGCATTAGCGCATTAACACAGGTACTAGCGTGCAGATTCACGCCGAGATATGCCCGTTTGGGCTAGCTCCCCGAACCAAAGTGCTTGGGATACCGAGCAAAGGAGACGATGAGCCAATCCCTGTGAATTAGGGCCGATACGGTGCTTGGCTTGTAATTCCCGCAACGACCACCACTTCCCCGAGCCCCACGAAAATAAGCGACTTACCGTCAATCTAAAGCTTCTCTTCCACGCGCCGATAAGCAGGATGAAGGCTGCCAAAAAACATGATGGTCCGCTTGATAGCTTCGTTAAAGTTTTCTAACCGGCGACCGATACTTGAATTGCATAGTGAATTCAGGCGGAGGGAAACTATATGAGAATCAATCCATATTTTGCGCCGCAGCAGACCTCAGAGACGGGTCGCAGCCAACCGAACAGTACGGTCAACACTTCATCTGCCAGGCTTGGACCTCAGTCGGACGAGGCACAATTATCCGGCACCCATGTTCAGGTGCAAGCGCTTGCAGCCCAAGCGTCTCAACTGCCGGAGGTTCGCCAGGCAAAGGTGCAGGCCTTGCGTGCGGCAGTTCAGGGCGGTCAATATTCTCTCGACCCATCCAATATTGCCCGAGGCATGATGGCGGAAATAACTTTCAGTCGTCATGCATGAAAGCGGTCTAATGTTCCAAGGTGCCGTTTATGTCCGAGAGCCAAAGTGCAGGCTTTGATCCGACGACAGTTTTAGCCGCACCGTACGCCTCTCCCGAGAGCGATTTCCGTTCGGCGCAGCAGGATCCTCAACGGCGAGGGCGGAGACGGCGCCCCACGGCCCCGAACGCCCAGGCTGACACTGATGTGGAGACGAATTTTGAAGGGCCAGAACACCAACTCGACTCGGTTGGCTGAAACTGCTATCACCTCGATGTCCCACGACCCAACAGCGCATATCGATCCGCTGCTGCTTACTTCCGAGGTGGAGAGAATCTTCCTCACCCATCAGCAGACCCTGATGTCACGAGACCTTGCAGCATTGGAGAAACAAGTCTCGATTCAAGCGAACTTGAAGAGAGTGCTTGAGCAAGCGACGCAGAATTTAGCTCCGCCTTCGGCCGAGCTACGCACCGCGCAGGCTCGCGTGCTTCAGATTGGCAGAGTTCAATTAGCCCTGCTCAATCGAGCGCAGCGTTCGTTGCGGCTGCTGTCGAATCTGATTGCAGGGCGCCAGTGCACATACGAAACCATCGCTTCTCAATCCTCCACTCGGGTCAGCGAAGCCTCGGCTCAAAAGGATGCCTGATTTATGTCAAGTCTCTCTGCCAGCCTCGCCACCGCGCTCAGCGGCCTCGCCGCTGAACAAGGAGCTTTGGAAGCAACCTCCAACAACGTCGCTAATGTGAATACTCCCGGGTACTCTCGTGAAGTACCGGTCTTCGTCACGCGGGATCCTGTCGTAATTGCGCCCCTCACGCTTGGCACCGGAGTTGACCTTCAATCGATTGAGAGCATCCGCGATCCCATTCTTGAATCGCAGATTCAACAGGAAAGCCAGACACAAGGCCAGCTAAGCGCGCTCGTCTCCGCTCTGTCAGAAACTCAAACCACGTTCAGCACCAGCACAGGCGATATCGGAACCGCTATTTCTAATCTGTTCGACAGCGTCAACCAGCTTTCCACTAGTCCCGCGGACTTGTCCCTTCGTCAGAATGTGCTGACCGCAGCCGGCAACGTCGCGTCGGCCTTCAATACCGCTGCCAGCAACCTGACAGCGCAGCGCACAAACCTCGACGCTAGCGTGCAACAAAGCGTCAGCCAGATCAACCAGCTTACTTCTCAGATTGCCCAGCTGAACGGACAGGTGAGCAGCCTGCAAAACGCTGGCCAGGATCCTGGTACCCTGCTTGACCAGCGTACGCAGTTAATCGATCAGTTGTCTTCCCTCATCGATGTTTCTGTCATACCCACGGACAACACGATCACGCTCACGACCGCCAGCGGAACGGCTCTGGTCGCCGGCCAACAAAGTTTCAGCCTTTCGACTCAACTGGATGCTTCCGGGGTTCACCACGTCTTCTCGCAGGGATCTGATATCACCTCCAGCATTGTCTCTGGTCAGTTAGGCGGACTGATCCAGGCCCGCGATCAGCAGATTCCTGCGATCCAGAATCAGCTCGATGTTCTCGCTGCCGGACTGGCCAACAGCGTGAACTCCGTCCAGGCCGCAGGCTACGATCTGAATGGGACTGCGGGAGTGAACCTCTTCAACACTCCACCCGCCTCAGGAGCCGGAGCGGCAGCCAGCCTTACGCTCGCGATCACCGATCCTTCCCTCGTGGCGGCCAGTTCCGACGGAACTTCCGGAAGCAACGGCAATGCCGAGAACCTCTACGCCCTGCGTAATCAGTCCATCATCGACGGACAAACTCCCTCCGACTATTACTCGAACGTCGTATTCAGCGTCGGGAATGCCGCTTCGAACGCCAGCGCCGAGCAGAGCGCCTCAAACCTTGTTCTGCAGCAACTCAGTGACCAGCGCTCCTCCGTTTCCGGCGTCTCCCTCGACGAGGAAGCAGCCAACCTCGTCCGGTATCAGCAGGCCTACGCTGCGTCTGCTCAAATTATCACCTCAATTAACAGCATGTTAGAGACCGTAATTAATATGAAGTCCTCATAAAAATTTATGCGCGTAAATCCGAATCCGCTTCCGGACCTGCTCTCCTCCGTGTCTCAGACTCAACAGCAGATCAATCAGGATCTGAAGGATATTGCCAGCGGGCAGACCATTAATTCCCCCGCCGATGATCCCGCGGGCGCGGCCATGCTTGTTCGCAATGCCGATCAATCAGCGGAAGCCGACCAGTTTTTGCGCAGCGCCAGCAGCCTCTCTGGAGAATTGCAGAATGCCGACTCGGCCCTCAATTCGGTGATCACGGTATTGCAACGGGCCATCAGCCTGGGAACTGAGGGAGCCAACGGCACCCTCAATGATGCCGACCGTGCTGCCCTTGCCGGCGAAGTGCAAGGGATCCAATCTCAGTTGGTCAATCTCGCGAATCTCTCCTACCAGGGCAGCTATGTCTTCGCTGGAACAGCCACCAGTACTGCCCCTTATGTCGTTGACTCCACTAGCGCCTCCGGAGTGCGTTATGTGGGAAACTCCGTGACGAATTCGGCTACGATCGGGAATCACCTGACGGTAAAAAGCAATATGCCCGGTTCCCAGCTTTTTTCTGGCGATGGAACCGACATGTTTCAGGCGATTCAAGACCTCGTTAACAACCTTCAATCCGGAAACAACATCGACACAGCCGTCAACGAAGTGAGTCAGGCCTACAATCACATCAGCGCGCAACGCGTCTTCTACGGAAACTCCATCAACCAACTCAATTCTCAACAGACATTTCTGAATGACGAGACTACGCAACTGGCGCAACAGCAGAACACGATCGCGGGAACAGATCTTTCCAAAGTCATCAGCGATCTGATGACAGCCCAAACCTCTCGTCAAGCAACGCTTGAGGCCATTGGCCAGACTCAGCAGACCAACCTGTTCAACTACATCAAGTAGCAGAGGCCCGGTTATCTTTGGATCGTCTCGCGCGAAGCTTGCGCCCACGCAGCCGTGGTGCTCACCCGATTGCGTTGCTCCTGCAACCGTTCCCGTTCCGCCACCAGTGCCACTTGAATAGAGGGCAGCACCGTCTGCAGCCGCTCTACTTCTTTCCGGTAGGATTGCGTCTCCTTCTGCAAATCAATATCGCTACAGCCCGTTGCAGCGTGCAGGCATTGGCCTGCCCGCATCAATGCCGCGAGCAACTCCGATAGCTGCTGCGGAGTGGCAATCTTGCATTGTGGTCCCAGCTCTTCAGGAAGTAGCGCCCCCAGAATTTCGTGAATCCGGTTCTCCGCTCGATGGAGATCGTTCAACAGCTCTGGTGGGTTGAGTGGAGGTTTCATGCTTTCCATCCAGATCCTGTCTCCGCAGATCTCGTAGAGTCTTTTGAATTGCTGGCAAAGATTTCCTTTTCGACCGTACACCATGCATCCCGCACTCGTATCAGCTGCGATATCTGTTGCTCAATAGCCGCGGCCGATTGCTTGCATTGCGCTTCGACCAGGTTGGAACGGACGAGATCGTAGAAGCGCGAAAGGTTTTCCGCGACCTTTCCTCCCCGCTCCCGGTCAAGCGTAGCCTGCAAGTGACCGATGACGAGGATCGCATGATTGATCTGGCGCGTTCGGTTCTCGACCTCTCCCCGCGCATGGCAGGCGAGCGCCCTTCGCAAATCTTCCACCGCTTGCTCGTACAGCAGGATGACGAGCCGTACCGGGCTCGCTCCCTGCACTGCCGCCTCGCGATATGCCAATCCAGGATTCATAAACTCACAGTCCCGAAGTCAGAGTCGGAGAAGACGTCGTCGTAGTACTGCCGCTCGAATCCATCGTAGCCAGCGTTTCTGTGACCTGCTGCAGCAGAAGTGGATAGGCCTGTAGCGACGCGTTGACTTGGTTGTATTCGCTGGTCAGTTGAGTTTGTTCGGCCGTCAGCTGCGTTTCGAAGTTGTTGATGCTATTGGTTAAATCCTGCTGTTCCGCGCTATTCTCCGCGAGCTCGGCATTCAACGGCCCGGTCGTTGGATTCGTCAGTCCCGTCAGGTCCTGGTGGAAGTTGTTGGCAAAACCCGTTGCAGCCGCATTCTGGAAGAAATTTAGTACTGCCGATGGGTTTGACGAAAGCGCGCTCGTCAGTTGACTGGAATCGACCGTTAATGTGCCGTCATCGTTGGTGCTAATCCCAAGCGACGCCAGATTCACGTATCCGCCATTGCCAGAAGTCGAAAATGCCGCGTCGGCCAGCAGACTCGATTGCAGTTGCCGCAATCCAGTGTCCGATCCTAGCGGGCCTTCGGTGTTCGTCGTCGGATCCACCGAGTACTGCACATTCATATCGCTGATCACGCTGTTGTAAGCGTCTACAAAATTGTTGATCGCCTGAGTTACTTGGTCCGTATCCACTCCCACCGCAACCTGCACCGGACTGTCCGGAGCGGCGCTGCTCAGATTCAACGTCACTCCGGAGATCGCTCCCGCAATCGTGTTGTTCGTACTCGTGTAAGGGACTCCATCAATGGTGAGTTGGGCATCCTCACCTCCCGTTGGCGTGGCGAAATTCAATTGCGTGGTATTTCTTGTGACTGCCAAAGCCGAAGTCGTGCCGGTGGACTGGCTGACCAGTGCCAGCCGGGATCCGTTTGCATCGGTGACAACATTTGCGGTTACGCCCCACTTTTGTCCATTGATGTAGCTGGCGAGAGTTTTAAGCGTATCGTTTGTGCCGGCAGTGATCGTGATGGCGTGCGTCGTCCCCTGGCTGCCGCCGATTTGTAAATCGATTTCGCCGCTTTGGGCCGGGCTCGGCAAGATCGATGCGCCAGATCCTCCGGCAAAATCGTCGGTATACACCAACCCGGCGCTGGCCAAATTGCTTACAACAATCTCATGTGTTCCGGCCGCGGCCGTGGAATCTGCGCTCGCATTCAGGACGCTTGTGTCCGACGAAGTCGCACTCTGGGCCGTCAGTGCCCCCAGCGGGTCGGACAATGCTTGTACCGCAGTCGCCAGACTGTTCAAATCACCATTGATCCTGGTTAAATCCGTTGCCTGCAACTTTAAAGTTGCGTCCTGGTTCTGCCATTCCGTCAACTGCCCGCTGCTTTCACTCAAAACCTGCTGGACCAGGGAACTTACATCGATGCCCTGTCCGTTCAATATGCTCGATGGATTCAGGCTAATTCCCATGATTCTCCTCTCCTTCAGCGCTCGGCGGCACTTGGCCTGGGTTCGCCCGCGCTTTCGCTTCCATAGCGAGTTCCTGATCGATGGCTTGGGCGACGCCTAGTACCTCCGAACTCGGGACCTGAAACACCACGTGCCCAAACTTGTCCACATACTTGATGACAATCGCGCCATTCGCACCACTATCGCGCTGCACTTCAACTTCATCTTGGGCCAGGGGCGGCGCGGCGGCGCTGCTCGAAGGGGTACCTGGTTCTGTTTTGGGAGATCGTTCTGAACTGGGCTGAACGGTGTCCTTCTCCACGACCGGCGCTCGGCGATCCGCCGAGGCGTTCGTCTGTATCGTGTTGCTGGGTTCGATCGTTGATGCCGGATTGATGCTCATATCGAGCTACCTCCGGATAAATTGCAAAGGAGGCGGTTGCCCGCCTCCCCTGATGGTTTCACCTATTGCAACAGCTTCAACACCAGTTGCTGCTGCTGGTTGGCTTGGGCCAGAGCGGAAATTCCCGTCTGTTCCAGGATGGAGTACTTGGTTAGGTTGGCCACGGCGGTCGGAATGTCCGCCGCCATGATTGTGTTCTCCGCCGACGTCAGGTTCTGCGTCTGGCTCGAGATGACGTTGCTGGCGCTCTGTAGACGGTTGATGCCGGCCCCGATCTGGCCGCGGAGCCCCGCCACCTGCGCGATGGCACTGTTGATGTCAGTCAACGCCGTCTTCGCACTGCTCTCGGTAGCCAGGTTGTCGCCTGAGATACTGGAGCCGTTCAGATTGCTGCTGCTCAGCGCGCTCATGGCGACGGAGATCGTTCCGCTGCCTGCAACTGTCGAATCGCTGAGATAAATGCCCAAACTGCTGGCATTGTTGGTGTTGCTTCCGGCGTATATCCCTTGATCCATCGCGCCAACCGTCAATCCGGTGGCATCGACGGTAAGAGCCGCCCCGCCCGTCGCTGTGGTCCCCCGGTTCTGCGTGTCAGTGATCACTAGGCTCCCACTGCCGTCCACCGATGCAATGAGTCCGGTCGTCGCTGTACCTTGCGTTGCACTGTTGTTGATCTCGTTAACGAGGTCGCCAAGTGTCGAATCCCCGGTCCCGAAGGTGTACGCTGTTCCCGCTCCACTCGCACCACCCAGCGTCACGGTCATCGTACCGCTGATTGTGCTGGCCAGGCCGGGCGTATCAGCTCCCGTGTCCGGCAAAAGTGCAACCTGGTTCGCGTTTTCGCTGCCACCAGCAAATACCTGGGTGCCGTTGTAAGTGGTGTTCGAGCCAATCTGGTCGATTTCCGCCTTGATCTGCGTAAACTCGGCATCAATCGCCGTTCTCTGACTATCCGACACCGTGCCGTTGGCCGATTCAGTCGCCAACGTGACCGCGCGGTTTAGGAGAGTCGTGACCTGTGCCAGCGCACCATCGGCCACCTGTAACTGGCCGACGCCGTCGTTCGCATTCTGTTCCGACTGGGTTAAAGCGGTGACGTTGGCTTCCAACCCGTTCGCAATCGCCAGGCCGGCCGCATCGTCCGCGCCGCTGTTGATGCGAGAGCCAGAGGACAATTGGTACAGCACGCTCTGCAATTGATTGTTAGTGACGGATAATTGGTTTTCCGCCGAGAGAGACGCAATGTTGTTCAGGATTCCAATAGGCATTCGAGTCGCTCCTTATCCTTTGATTTTTTCGGTTCCCTAAGATCCTTCTTAGGATGTTCTGCGATGCTCCTTAACTCGTGCCGCTCGCGGAACCCCGAATTTCTACCCTGTTCATCGGCGCCCCCGCATTCCCCTTTAGCCGCCCTCCCCTTTCGCACCCAATCCCCCGTAATACGGCAGTAACTGCACACTCCCGTCTCCGTCTTACCTCCCACTCCGTCCTGCCGATATCGCTCTAGTAGTCCATGCGCATCCGCTTTCCCGCACTGAAAAGAGGCCGGCGATGATTCACCTCACCCGCTTGAACAACAAGACCTTGATGGTCAATTCCGATCTCATCAAGTTCGTCGAGCAGTCTCCTGACACCACGGTGACCCTCCTCACGGGCGAAAAAATAGTTGTCCTCGAAAAGCCTGCGGATGTGTTGGCTCGCATCGTTGCCTTCCGGCGCTCTGTCCTCGAAGGCTTGCCCGTATTCTCTGATCCATCTTCTAGTCACATTGCCAGCGCCAGGTTGCCCAATTCCTCCAGCGAAGAACCAAAGAGGTGAGCGTGGATAAGTCGAGTTTCACCGGGATTCTTCTTGCAATCGGAGGCATCGTGGCGGGCCTCATCCTCGAGGGGGGCAACCTGCGTCAGATCCTGCAGCCCACCGCCGCCATGATCGTCTTCGGCGGCACTCTCGGAGCCGTCATGCTACAGTTTCCTCTTTCTGTCGTGCTGCAAGCGCTGCGCCGTCTCGGCTCCGTCTTCTTCACTCCGGGCAACAATCCGCAAGCCACCATACGGCGGCTCGTGAAATTCGCCCAGAAAGCCCGCCGGGAAGGGATCGTCTCCCTCGATTCCGACCTCCCCGAGATCGATGATCCTTTTCTGAAGAAATCCCTCACCCTTGCGGTCGACGGCACCGAACCCGATGAGCTCCGCAAGATCATGGAACTGGAATTGAACAATCAGGCTGAATTCGAGGAACAGGTTCCGCAAGTTTTTGAATCCGCCGGCGGCTTCGCGCCCACCATTGGCATCATTGGCGCCGTTCTAGGCCTCATCCAGGTCATGCAACATTTGGACAAGATCGACGAGGTCGGACGTGGCATCGCTGTCGCCTTCGTCGCCACCATCTACGGCGTCGGCTCTGCCAACCTGCTGTATCTCCCCATCTCCGGCAAGATGCGGCTGCGTATCCGCGAAGAACAGATTTGCCGCGAGATGACTCTTGAGGGCGTCGCCTCCATTCTCGAGGGCATGAACCCTCACATGCTCGAAACCAAGCTGTTGAGTTTCCTCGTCGATTCCGACAAGGTTGGGCATGACTCCCGGGGAGAGAGTTCCTCGTGATTCGCCGCAGGCCCTCCCGCCGTCACCCCAACCACGAGCGCTGGTTGGTTTCTTACGCCGACTTTATCACGCTTCTATTTGCCTTCTTCGTTGTGCTCTACGCATCCGCGCAGGTCGACCAGCGCAAGGTCGGCCGTCTTGCCGTGGCCATCCAGGTCGCATTTCAGGAACTCGGGGTCTTCCCGGATGCGAATGCCAGAATTCCCCTGAACCTCTCTGAACCAATCCCTTTTGACCCGGCTCAGGCAATCGAAAAAGCGAAACGCGCCGCGCCGGCGCCACTTACGCTCAGCGATGCCGAAGAAGCGAATCTCGCCGCTCTCCAGGCCGAACTGCAACAAGCATTGCAGCAAGAAATAAAGATGCACACCGTCGCCCTTCATCGTGAAAGAGAAGGTCTGGTCATCAGTCTTCGAGAATTCGGGTTCTTTGACAGCGCCGCGGTTACATTACGTCCTTCCGCAATGCCGGCACTCGATCGCATCGCCTCCATCCTTTCGGTGCGAACCTGCCGTCTTCGTATCGAAGGCCATACCGACAACGTGCCCATCCATACCCCGCAAATCGCTTCCAACTGGGAACTTTCCACGACGCGCGCCACTGACCTCGTGCGATTGCTCATCGTGCGCTACAACTTCGCTCCGCAACGCCTTTCGGCTGCCGGATACGCCGAATACCACCCCATCGCTTCTAACGAAACCGCACAGGGACGCGCCCAGAATCGTCGCGTCGATCTGGTCATCTTGAGCGAACACATCGTGCACCTCGACGTCCTCACCGCCTCCACTGCTCCCAAGCCCTCGACCGCCGTCCCCTAAGGCGCGATCTTCTCCTCGTCCGCCTCGCCATGCAGTTTCTAAAGTCATCCTTTGCGCCGCCGATAGATGCACTTGGGACTCACGGCATATTTCCCGTCCCTGAGGTTTCGCGTGCCATCGAAGACTTCGAGAAAGGCCACCGCATGAGCGCTGCACCGGTGCAGTCTGCTCTCACGCTTGTGGGTCCGCCAGATCCTGACCTGATTCGCATCCGAGATCTGATCTATCAGGTAGCCGGCATCTTCCATCCGGATACCAAGCTGCGTCTGCTTCTCGAGCGATGCGGCCGCCGCATGAAAGAACTGAACACCACCAGCCTGCGCGAGTACTTCGAACACCTCACCATTAAACCGACCCGCCAGGTCGAACTCGTAGCTTTGCTGAACGAAATCACGATTGGGGAAACCTGTTTTTTCCGCAGCCAGCCGCAACTCGACGCCCTGCAGCAAGTTGTGCTTCCCAAGGTCATCGAAGCCAAAAGCAGACTGCCTGTCAAGCGTTTGCGGATATGGAGCGCGGGATGTTCTACCGGCGAGGAACCATACACCCTCAGCATGATGCTGCAAGAAGAGTCTCATCGCCTCCTGAAAGATTGGACCATTGAAATTCTTGCCACCGATCTGAATGAACGATCTTTGGCTCATGCCAAAAATGCGGTTTACGGAAATTACAGCACCCGCCATCTCACGCAGTATTTCCGCCAAAAATACTTTGCCCCCGTCGGGGAGCAATTACAGGTTCAGCCCTCGGTCCGCAGTTGCGTCACTTTCAATCGACTTAACCTGTCGGATGATGCCCGTATGACCTTCATGAAGAGCCTTGACGTTGTCTTTTGCTG
>JASLEQ010000199.1 GCA_030151135.1 Candidatus Sulfotelmatobacter sp.
GTTAATTCTTCCCGTCGTTTACCGCAGCACATGGTCCGAATCTCCTTTTGGTATCTCTACAGATTTTTCGATCAACAATGGCGGTGCGGTCGCACGCTCGAGCAAGAATGCCGAACCGGAGAGCGCCAACCAGATTAGTAAATCGTCCTTGATATCCCGCGAGACGACGAAGGCGAGCGGGATACTGATCCAGATGCTCAGGCATCCGAAACAATCCATCAGTCTGCCGAAGACGGAAGTACCGAGTGCCGCCCGCACCCAAGCAAGTATGTCCCACGGGCCGTCCTCAGTGGCGAGCAAATGCGTGATACGCCATGCGACAAGAGCCGCCAGAATGAAGCGCGCCCAGAAGATGGATGATCCTGTCATGCAGTAGCGTGGCCTCGTCGGTACTTTTCAAACGTACGGTCTCGTCGGTACAGCATCGAGGGCCATCACGCTGTTCAGGCTTGAGAGCATGATGGCCTCGTGATGTTCATCGTCGTGCGATGTTCTACCTCAGCCCTGCGGCGGATGTGTAGGGCACGGTTTATTGAGCGCGAACGCGATGGTCTTGTGGTCATCGTACCCCGACAAGCGGCTCCATCCATTCGTCGCACGTGAGTAAGTGTCGAGATTGACGGCAAAGGCGGCCTGGGTGCACGTTCCCATCAGGGAGCCAGCAGTGTTGTTGAAGTTATCGGGCACGCCCGGAGAAGGCACGCCGGCGCTGGTGCTATCCGACAAGGAAGCGACAGTGCCACTGATACCGCGGGTGACGTTCAGATCCCAGTCCAGAAAATTCTCCGGCTGATAAGCGACGTATTGGATATCCACGTTGTCGCCGGGATTGTTGTAATGGAGGATGCCACAAGGATCGGTGGCGGTTGAATCGAGCGGAGTGGAAACTCCGGGCAACTGAGCGATGGTGGCGCGATTGTCCACATAGACGCTGATGATCAGGCTATTGCCGCTGACCAAGCCGATGGTGGAAGCGTCCACGGTATCGATGGTGCCATCGGATTCGACGCCGGTCGGGACGTAGTACTTGATGCCGGCGGCCGTGATATTCACCGGGTTGCCGGCGGAATCAAAGAGGTCGAGCTTGAGCTTGTACAACCCGTTGGAGTTGGGAGCAATGGTGGAGGTGGGGAACTGGCCATTCGCGACATCTCCGACGGGATCGGCAATTGCCCAATCACCAACGGGCGGGAGAGCCGGAGGGATCGCGAAGAGGTTAGTGGTAGTGCCGACTGTCTGCGGCCCGAGAGAATAGGCAGTAGTGACGAGCTGCGTTCCGACGAAATGATTGTAGTGGCGGAAAATGTCGCCGAGGAGGTCGTTCCAGGCCGACGATCCTGGCGCCTGATACGAAATTTTGTAGTAAGCCGCGAGACCGTTTTCGAGCAGGGTACTGTCGAATTCGACGGCGGGGAGCAGCAAATCGCCGAAAGGCGAATCTTCGCCGCTCTTGACCACGTCGGCGGCGAGGCCAATGTTCGAGGAGGAAAAAGGGAGCACGTTACTATCGCCACGAATCTGGCTGAGCGGTGTGGCTCCAATGGCGCGGAAGAGCACATAGTTGGGATCGGCGTCCACCGGCGGGCAAGGGTTGCAGCAGGGCGCGAAGCAACTGGTGGTGTAGAGCGTTACATCAGTTCCGCAAGAATAGTTCCAATAGGTGTAGCATGCGACCGGATTGGGATCGTAGATGGTGATCGGAACCCAGAGAAAATTCCAGGAAGCAGTGAAGTAGAGATTTGGGTTCGAGCCGAAACATCCGAGAAAGATGCGAGCGCTGAAATGACCGCAATGATCAGTGGTGACGGTGGCAATGAGGGTTTTGGTCACGAATCGCGGAAACAATTCGCAGAACCAGTAACGAACGACATCGACGCTGGAAATTAATCCCTGGCGGAAGACGTCTGTCGTGGCAGTCTGTGCCAGAACCTGCAGGTTCACCAGATCCGCCGCGGGAGCCGGCGAGAGAGTTGGCAGTGGCTTCGCCACGGAGATTTTCATCGCAGAGGCCAATGCCGATTGGAATGGGGCCGGGTCCGGAGGATTCGGATTGGCAGGGAATGGTCCGGCGACTTCGTTCAGCGGGGGGTTAATGATGACCTGGCGCAGTCGTTCGATCACCGAAATGGGGACGTTTTGCAGAATGATCTCGATGGGTTCCACTTCCCAGATCTGGACCTGCGCACCGCAAACCGGCAAATCGACGGGCAGGCCGCCGGTGTAGATGCGTTTCAAAAGATTGCCCTCAACCAGGCAGGTACGGAACCAGCAGGGCCAAATGTGATAGGGAATCTCAAATTGGACGGGAGAAACTTTTGCGCCCACGTCCACGCGAACAAACTGCTGCTGACCGCCGCGGCGGGTCAAGTCAGAAAGAGAAGGATGCTTTTCTCCAGTGATCTCGGGGCCGACAACGATGCGAACGTTACGAGCGGACGAGACGGAAGGCAGAGTTACGGTGCCTGAGCCGTCGCTATCGATTGCCGAGTGCGAGAGGAAGTGACCGGTATCGGTGAAGGCATAGGCGAATGCTTGCGGCGGCTTCTCGCCCGTAGGGGAGGATTGCAACTTCACCTTCACCTGTATTGAAATTCCTCTTTTTGCGTCATTGGATTTTTGTGCCATAGATGTCCTCCCGAGCTTTCTCAGAGTGAGAAGGATTGCGGAACTGCGATGTTCCGAAGCGCTCTGAACAGATAGTGAAGCGGGAAGGGATATCGTTTCAGACACAACTCGGTGGCGATGACAACATCGCGCCACAACGGCTGGCGCCGCTTCGATTATTCATGGGAATTGGCGAAACGAAACGCCAATGCGCTGATGCTGGTACTGATCGTAATCGCAGCTGTTACCCTGCCGGTGAGCGGCATCGGAATCATGACATCTGGTGGCCACGCTGAAATCGCGGACGGGACATTGGAATTCGAAAAGCAGTGGGCGCCACGCAGGCGGATATGCGACGCCAATTCCTGATGGAGGCGAGGCTCATCTCCTTGGTCGGAGGAGGAGCAGAGACCGGGATCTGTCTATTATTGCCAGTCTCGATACGATACTTCACTCACTATCCGGATCCCGTGTCCGCATTTTCAGCGGTATATGGTGGGGTGAGTTCTGGAGCGAGCGGAGTTCTATTCGGTACAGTACCGGCCGCGCGAGCGGCATGAATGGATCCCATCCAAAGCCTCAGACATGAGTGAGAGCTTCGCAGTGGCGGCGTCGCGTGCCTGCGGAAAATGGTGCCATGCTTCAGCCCGGCCTTGTTTACTCCCTCGAATTATTTTGTGAGGCGGCCTGCGCTAGCGCTCTTGCCGAGCTTTTTGGCTCCCGGAATTCCCGAGAGCGATCCTTGTTGCTGCAAGGAGCCGGTAAACAGATCCGCGGCGTCTTCATCGAGCCAGAAGAGCAGATTACCGCTCGCCTGGTAGAGCACAACATCGAACGAAGTCACCGTTGAACCGATCTTGATTTTGAGCGGATTCGGTTTCGAATTCGTCGAGAACAAGGTATATCTGCCTGCGTTGCTGGAGTCGGCCTGGGTTGCGCCTCCGATAGTGACGACGGAGTCGGTTGCATTCGTCG
>JASLEQ010000239.1 GCA_030151135.1 Candidatus Sulfotelmatobacter sp.
GCACCAGACATTGTTTCCGGAGTTGCTGAAAGAGTACGGCGACCGAGTGGAATTTGTTTACAAGGATTACCCGCTGACGGAGATACATCCGTGGGCGGTGCATGCAGCCGTGGATGCGGGGTGCCTGGCGGAGCAGAACTCTGACGCGTATTGGGATTTTGCCGACTACATTCATGCCAACAAGCAGGAGGTAGATAAGGAAAAGACTCCCACCGCCCGCTTTGATGCGCTCGACAAGATGACGCTGTTGCAGGGACAGAAACACAGTCTGGATGGCGCCAAGCTGCAAGCCTGCGTGAAAGCCCAGAATGAGGACGCGGTGCGGGCATCCATGAAAGAGGCCGATGCGCTTGGAGTGAATGCTACTCCCACGCTATTCATCAACGGACGGAAAATCGACGGGGCGGTCCCGATCGAAGAAGTACGGGCGGCGTTGGATTCAGCTTTGAAAGACGCCGGAGTTCCGGTGCCGGAACACCTCCCTGCGGCCCCGGCGCCTGCATCCAAGTAAAATAGGGCCGCACGCAAAAGTGCCCACAGGTTCTGCAGATTTGGGTGGCGGACTTTCGTTGGCGTTGTCAATTGGAGAACATCCTTGAAGAGAACAAGATCCTGCTCGCAGGCGGCTGCCGTGCTGCTGGCAGGCGTTTTGGTTGCGGTGCTATCGGCTTGTAACTCCAAACCGGTTGGAGATGTGATGGCCACGGTGGATGGCCGGAAGATCTTCCGATCGGATGTGGACAAGTATTACGACAACAATGTGGCTTCGGCCCAGCAGACCCCGACGGGCGAGCAAGCGACGGAGCTACGCCTCAACATTCTGCACCAGATGATCGATGACGAGATCCTGATGCGGCGGGCGGAGAAGCTGGGACTGCTGGCGACCGATGATGAAGTGGATCGCAAGTACAACGAGATCAAAGCACCATTCAGCCAGGAAGAGTTCGACAAGCGGCTTCAGGAAAAGAAGATCACGCAGGCGGATTTCAAGCGCGATATCCGCCGGTCGATCACGGTCGACAAGGTGATCAACAAGGAAGTTTCGTCGAAGATCAATGTCACCGATCAGGACATTACCGACTACTACAACGCGCACAAGGCAGAGTTCAATCTGATCGAGCCGCAATACCATTTGGCGCAGATCATGGTGACGCCGACACCGAATCCGCAGGCGCATAACCAGAACGATAAGGCGCAGAACGAAGCCGATGCGCGTAAGAAAATCCAGATGATTTCCAACCGGCTCGACAGCGGCGATGATTTTGCCACTTTGGCGATGAAATATTCCGAGGATCCGGAGACTTCGGGAAACGGCGGGGATTTGGGGACGGTGCCCGAATCCGGACTTCGCGGCACAGATCCGGCGACGCGCGATGCGGTGGTGAAGCTGAAGCCGGGCCAGTATAGCCCGATCATCAGCGTGGTGAATCCTGCGACCAGGCAGGCGATGGGATTTCGAATCGTCAAGCTGGTATCGAAGGAGCCGGCAGGGCAACGGGAACTGTCGGATCCGCGCGTGCAGCAAGCCATTCGTTCGCAACTGCACGATCGCCGCGAACAATTGTTGAAAGCTGCGTACTACGAAGTACTGCGGGATTCTGCCAAGGTCGAGAATTACTATGCGAAGAAAGTCCTCGACAACAACGGGATCGAGAAATAGCTATTCCACGATAGCCAAGACATCCCCGGCATTGACAGCGGAACCTTCCGCGACCACGATTTTTTGAATAATTCCTTTTTTAGGCGATTTGACTTCGTTCTGCATCTTCATCGCCTCGACCACCAGGATTCCGGCGCCCGCCTCGACCTCGCTGCCTTCCGGTAGAAGAATTCGAACAACCTTGCCCGGCATGGGAGCGGTGAGTTTGCGAGGGCCATGATCGTCGACGGCGCGGGCGCGGCTGCGCAGAGACCGTGGATCGCGCACTTCAGGAGCGAAGCGGCGGCTTCCAACCCAGATGTGGACATCGTTGGCGACTCGCTCGCATTTCACTTCATAAGCGTGGTTGCCGATGCGGAGCGAGAGGACATTCGGTCGGGCGAGAACGGCGTCGACTTCGATCTCGCGGCCATCCAGACGGCACGTCCATCGGCCTTCGACCTGATGCAGGTCGAGGCGATAGGTTTTGGCGTCGATGGTGACTTCGTAAATCATTCAGAGCAGTTCTCGGTACTTTTTTTCAGGAGCTGGCTGAGGCCCTTCGCAAACCTTTCAAAACTTTCTATCGCAGTGCTTCCCGGCGCGCCACCTTCTTCCAGTTCGATTCCGGGAGCGGTTGAGCATCATTGGCTGCAGCACGCTCGCTCTGGCCTGCGGCCGATGAACCCAGGACAGCGAACATGCCTGCAGCGATGACGGCGACTTCCGCGGCCTCTGCCGTCGATGTTGCATCCTCCTGCGGACGCTGCTCTTTCAGCATGCGATCCAGAAACCCGGTATCAATCTTCGCGGCGTGGAAATCGGGATGGTTCAAGATGCGGCGGAAAAGTGAAATGTTGGTCTTGATTCCTCCGACGAAATATTCATTGAGAGCGCGGGTGAGGCGAGAGATCGCCATCTCACGATCAGTGCCGTATCCGATCAGCTTGGCGAGGAGCGGATCATAGTCCATGGGAACGGTCCAGCCTTCGTACATGCCGCTATCGCGACGGATTCCGGGACCGGAGGGCAATAACAGCAAGGTGATCTTGCCCGGGCTTGGGAAGTAATTGTTATCCGGATCTTCGGCATAGATGCGGCACTCGATGGCATGGCCGCGGATCTTCACGTCTTTCTGGGTAAACGGAAGCTTCTCTCCGTTTGCGATCCGAATCTGCAGGTGCACGAGATCCAGGCCAGTGATCAGTTCGGTGACCGGATGTTCGACCTGCAAGCGGGTATTCATCTCGAGGAAGTAGAAATTTTTCTGCTGATCGACGAGGAACTCGATGGTGCCGGCATTGGTATAGTTGGCGGCCTGGGCGACACGAACGGCGGTTTCGCCCATCCTGCGACGCATATCTTCATCGACGATGGGCGAAGGTGCCTCTTCAACAACCTTCTGGTGACGGCGCTGCAAAGAACATTCGCGCTCGCCCAGGTAGACTGTGTTTCCGTGCTCGTCGGCCAGCACCTGCATTTCGATGTGCCGCGGATTGAGAATCGCCTTCTCGATGTAGACTTCACCGTCGCCGAAGGCGCGCTCGGCCTCGCTGCGAGCTCCGTCCAGTGCTGACTTCAGATCGGCCGGGGAATGGACCAGACGCATGCCTTTGCCACCGCCGCCGGCGGCAGCCTTCAACATGACCGGATAGCCGATGCGTTCGGCCACTTCCCGGGCCTGATCAGAAGATTCGAGGCCGCGAGAGGTGCCGGGAACGAACGGCACTCCCGCTTTTTCCATTGCCTGGCGGGCGCGTGTTTTGGAGCCCATGGCGTCCATGGAGGCAGCGGTCGGGCCGATGAACTTGACGCCAGCCTCGGCGCAAGCGCGCGCGAACCTGGCGTTTTCAGAGAGAAAGCCGTATCCCGGATGGATGGCGTCGGCGCCGGAGCGTTTGGCGACGTCA
>JASLEQ010000319.1 GCA_030151135.1 Candidatus Sulfotelmatobacter sp.
GGCCTTCAGGCCTGACCGTAGCTGGTGACCTGATCCAGAAGGGGCATAAGGTTCGGGTCTTCGAGGCGTTGCACGAAATCGGGGGTGTGCTGGTGTACGGGATTCCGGAGTTCCGCCTGCCAAAGCAGATCGTGCGGGAGCAGATCGACTACATGCGGCAGATGGGCGTGGAATTCGAGACCGACGTTGTGGTCGGCCGTACTGTAACGATTGATGAGCTGCTCGAAGAAGAAGGATATGACGCTGTTTATATCGGGACCGGCGCGGGACTGCCACAGTTCATGGACATTCCCGGAGAACACCTGAACGGGGTTTATTCAGCCAATGAATTTTTGACGCGCATCAATCTGATGAAGGCTTATGAATTTCCGGCCTATGACGAGCCGATGCTTGACCTGCACGGTAAGCACGTTGCCGTGATCGGAGGCGGCAATACGGCGTTAGATGCGATTCGGTCTGCACTGCGTCTTGGCGCGGAAAAAGCGTACGTGATTTACCGGCGCAGCGATGCCGAGATGCCGGCCCGCGCGGAGGAAGTGCATCACGCGCGACAAGAAGGAATCGACTTCCAGATGCTGACCGCGCCTGTGGAATTCTTGTCCGACGGCAAGGGATGGTTGCAGGCGGCGAAATGCGTGCGCATGGAGTTGGGTGAGCCAGACGCGTCGGGACGCAGACGTCCGGTGCCTAAAGCAGGATCGGAATTCGAGTTGCCACTATCGGTCGCCATTATTGCGATTGGCACGACCGCAAATCCGATTGTGCAAAGTACGACTCCAGGTCTGGATACGAACAAACGTGGATACATTCAGGCGAGTGAAACGACACAGCGTACCAGCCGTGAGGGAGTTTTCGCGGGCGGAGATATTGTGACCGGTGCTGCAACTGTGATCTTAGCCATGGGCGCAGGCCGGCGCGCGGCGAGTTCGATTCACGAGTATCTGACGTCCGGAAAATGGTGATCGAAGGCAGCGGTCAAAGTTTCAACCTAAGCCCTTAAAGCCAAACTCAAACAGCTGTGAATGCCAAGGCGCGCCACAAATCCTTATTTCTTTCTCGCGATAAACCGCAGGCGCATATAATCGGCGGACCAGCGGCCCTTCTCGTCGCAGAGCACCGGTCGTAGCATCTCGGTAACATCCTCGAGATAATCTGCTCTTTGATGCGGCGGCAAGACTGCACAAAACGGATTGGCAAAAGTTTCCAGCCATGCCAGCATGCCGGCCGGCAGGGGCGTCGGACGCGGGATCAGTTCTACGGTTTCTGCGACAAATCCGGCACGTTCGAGTCGTGCTGTGTAGTCGTCCACAGTTGGGAAGTACCAAGGACAGACGCTCGCCGCGTTCGTGATTCCACGTTTCCCCAATGCAAAGATGAGAGCCACCGTGACTGCGGCAACGCATCCATGTCCACCCATTTCGCCGACGAATCGTCCGGGATGGCGCAGAGCGTGGTAGACAGAACTGATGGCGGCATCGGGGTCGCGCTTGATCCAGTGCAAGACCGCGTTGGAAAAGACGGCATCAAATTCCTCGTAGAACGACAAGTTGGTCGCGTCCGCGACGCGTGCGTCGAGTCCGCGGTGGCGAGCAGCAGCAACCATGTCCTCGGAGCTATCGACCCCCACAACTCTTGCCCCACTCGCGGCTAGCCTTTCAGTCAACACGCCATCGCCGCAACCAAGATCAAGAATGCGTTCCCCCGTTTGTGGCTGAAGCAGGTCGAGCACAGGCTGGCCGAGCGCGGGGACGAAGGCAGCATTGGCGGCATACCGGGAAGTGCTCCAGGTTTGGGAGGACATTCGAATATTTTATGTGCGGCGAAATATTGAGGTCGAGTAAGTGTTCGCTGAGTACGGTTCAGCGCTGCGGCGTAGGAACCTTCAGGCGAAGCTAATCTCGAAATACGTATCGGTCCGCCACCAGACCAGGGGGATTCTCGCCATCCAATACTTTCGGTTGATGGTTTGCCGTGCCCGCCGGTGGTCTTCTGAAGGAAGGATTCGCGCCGTTGCGGCGAAATCGGGTCCGGTTACTTTGCCACGGATGGTGCATGGAGCCACGTGCACCTGGGAGTTGTTGCGAATGCGCTTGGTTTTTCCCATCGTGCCGCGTGTCATGACATAAATTTTCCCAGCCTCTTCACCGAACCATACCGGGGTTGGAACACCGGTTCCATTTTTGCGAAATGTGGTCAGAGAGATGTATTTCTGGCCTTGAATTTCGGAAGGAATCTGACTTGCCATGGGTTCATTCTAGCCGCATTCTGTACGGATCGCGTGCAACTTTCGGCTGACGGGGATGGTTCGCAAGTGCCTCAGTGGATTGCTCTTATCCGGCAATCTGTGTTACAAGCCTGAACATGCGTAAATGGATGCGCGAGCGCATACAGCGCCGCAAGAAGAAATCCGACGAACAGGAAACCCAGCCGGCGCCTCCGCCGTTGCAGCCGGCCTATTTCGAGAGTACGGAAACGCCACAGGGCAAGGCCGACGAGGATTTCGGGGAACCGGCAGAGAATGTGCCGGAAGATCGCGAGTCTGAACCGGAACCACCTGCCGAAGATGCGGCGAATACCGAACGGAGCGCAGGAACGACTTCGCAGAACGCAGAGAAACCGGCGCAGCGCGGTCGGGGCCGGCGTCGACGTGGTGGCCGCGGCCGCGGAGGTCGCGGGCGTGAGCAGGCCGTTGCCCAGGCATTTACTCCCAAGGGAATTCCGAGTGGAGTTGCGGAAGCTTCCGAGCCGGAAGCCGCTGCACCGGATGCTGTGCTGGCAGAGCCCGAGGTAGAAGGCGCGCCGGAAGCTCCCGTGACGAAAGGACCAGCTACGCCAGCGGCCATTCCTGCAGCGCCAGGTCGCCCGCCGAAGGGAATTGTTGTGCTAGCGATCGGCCTGCCAGGATCGGGCAAGAGCACATGGTTCAAGCGGCATAATCTGACGCCGCTTTCCAGCGACATGGTGCGGTCCCTACTGTTCGACGATGTCCGTGAGCAGCGCTTTCAGGATTTGGTCTTTTCCAATTTGCGATCAATGCTGAAGGCACGTTTGATTGCCAAGCGTCCGATGAACTATGTGGACGCTACGAATCTGACGCCGCAAGAGCGCCAGCACTGGATCAAGCTGGCAAAGGACTATGGCTACGAGGTCCACGCGGTGTTCTTCGATGTCCCGCTCGAGGTATGCGTTGAGCGACATCAGCGTCGTGACCGCGTTGTGCCAGAAGATGTAATGCGGCGCATGGCTGCCAAGCTGAAGCCGCCTGCTTTCCAGGAAGGATTTGCGAAGATCACCGTGGTTCGAGTGAAGAAGAAAGATCAGGAATCGGCTGAAGCGTAGGAAGCCGCTTCAGCCAGGAACAGCACGCAGCGAACGGCCTTATCCTTTTAAGTGTGGCAGCAATTCCTTGAAGGCTGCTGAAGAAGACGATCGGATCAATTCATAAATCATCATTTCGGTCGACGAGATGATAGCGCCGGCAGCGCGCATGCGATCGAGTCCCACCTTCCAATTCCATTCTGTGCGGGAACTGACGGCGTCGGACGCGACATGAACGAGATGTCCGGCACGCAGAGCTCCGAGAGCGGTCTGCATAACGCAGATATGGCTTTCCATGCCGCAGAGCAGGAGCGTGTTGCGCTGGCTGGGAAGGCCTTCAATGACAGAGCAGAAAACGTCGCTGGCGAAACAGGAGAACAGAGTTTTGTCGATAGCGTCGGTATCGGGAAGTAAGGAGGCGATGGCAGGGACGGTTGGACCCAATCCCTTGGCGTACTGCGTGCTGAGGAGCGTCGGTATTTTCAGGATGCGGGCTGCGCGAACGAGCAATTGCGAGTTGCGCACCAATCGCTCTCTCTCAAAAATCGGAGGTAAAAGCTTTTCCTGGATGTCGATGACAATCAGGGCGCATTGGTCAGCGTCCAGCGGTTGACGGGCGAGTTCGCAGTAGGTGGAGCGATTGGGAGTGTCGGCAAATGTAACCATAAGATTCTTCGGATCGAGCCTCGTTATTCTAAAGCACACGCCGGCTAAGGCGAGAAGGAACGCCCGCGCGGAAATGCGATGGGATACATCGGATAACGAGAAGAAATCCCTTGTGGTTGACCGCATTCGCGCTGAACCATAGAATTAAGGGGAGCCGCTGTTTCGGGCTCTCTTCTACACCAGACTGCCCCCTCGTTCAACGGCAGGACAGCTGACA
>JASLEQ010000323.1 GCA_030151135.1 Candidatus Sulfotelmatobacter sp.
TTCGTGGTCCTCGATGGAACTGGAGTGCGTTTTCTTCTCAGTCACGCCGACCTGCGGTAGCGCGTCGAGAATGGCTTTGCTCTTAACTTCCAGTTCTCTAGCGAGATCGTTAATTCGAACCTTACTCATCCGGCCTTTCTGTTTCCCCGCGTTGTGCTAGGTCTTCATCGCAGCCTCACGGAGTCAGCTTCTTGGACTCGCACGCCATCGTTCTGCAACAAGCGTGCCATCTTATTCGGTTGTTTCGTGAGCCTTGCCCTCTTCGGGCGCATGCTCAGTTTCGGCAGCTTCTTCCGACGCCGTTTCCGGTGCCGCTTCTTCCGCCGAAGCCTGGTTTTGCTCGGAGCCTTCCACGGGAGCTTCTTCAGCGACGACCGCCTCGTCGGCGGTTTCGGCCACGATCTCCCCTTCGGCGCCCGGTTCCAGGCTGGCGAAGTAATTATTGACCGCGAGGCTGATTTTTTCCACCGTCTTCGGCCCGATTCCTTCAATGGCCTCGAGCTGTTCCGGGGTCATATCCGCCAGCGCTTCCACCGTAGTTACACCCGCAGCCGTGAGTTTTTCAAGTACGCCTTCGCCCAGCCCAGGCACGTTCTCCAAAGGAGTGGTGGTCTGGGGAGCCATAGCGGCCATCTGCTGCTCGACTTCCTGGCGCTTCTCTTCCTCACTCTTGATGTCAATCTTCCAGCCGAGAAGCTTCGCGGCAAGGCGGACGTTCTGCCCTTTCTTGCCAATCGCGAGCGAGAGCTGGCTGTCGTCGACAACAACTTCCAGATGCTTCTCCGCACTATCAACGATCGTGACGCGGCTGACCTTGGCCGGCTGCAACGCCTTTTCTGCGAAGGTTACGGCATCTTCGTGATATTCGATAATGTCGATCTTCTCTCCGCGCAGCTCGCGGATGATCGACTGGACGCGCATCCCCTTCATACCGACGCATGCGCCCACCGCATCCACGTCTTTGTCTTTCGACATAACGGCGATCTTGGTGCGCTCGCCGGCTTCGCGCGCGATGGCGCGGATCACGACGGTGCCGTCGTAAATTTCGGGAACTTCCGTCTGGAACAGATGCTGCACCAGTTCCGGCACTGCCCGCGAGACAACGACCCCCGGGCCTTTGGAAGCTCTCTCGACCCTTGCAATAACGACGCGGACGCGCTCGCCAACGGCAAATGACTCAAGCCGCGACTGCTCCTTGCGAGGCATGCGAGCTTCGGCCTTGCCGATATCGAAAATCACGTCGGGACCTTCAACGCGCTTCACGGTCGCATTGACGATTTCGCCCACGCGATCGATGTACTCGTTGTAGACCGTATCGCGCTCGGCCTCGCGCACCTTCTGGAAGATGACCTGCTTCGCAAGCTGCGCGGCGATGCGCCCGAGGATGCCGTCGATTGGCTTCGGAGTCAGCAACTCGCCGCCGACCTCAAGGTTCGGGTCGACGCGATGCGCGTCTTCGAGCGTGATCTGTAGATTCGGGTCTTCTATCTGTTCCGGCGTCTCCACAACCGTTTTCACGACATAGGCGCTGATCTTGCCGGTGTCTTTGTCGAGCCGGGCGCGGAAATTCTCCTGCGACTTGTAGTGCTTGCGGGTGGCCATGACAATGGCATCTTCCACCGCGCTGACTACAATCTGCGGATCGATTCCCTTTTCCCGGCTCACGCCTTCAATAATGTTGTAGAGCTCGCTAGCCATAAATTCAGTTCTCAGTGCGCAGTACGCAGTTCTCAGCTCTCCCAACCGTTCCCGCTATAGGGACGATCCTGGGTACTGAGTACCGAGTACTGGGTACTAGAATTCCGGTACCAGATTCGCCTTTTCCACGTTGGCGAATTCAATCTCAATTTTCGTGCCTGCCGCCTCGCCCATCTTCTTGCGCGACTTGTGGCTGGCCACGCTCAAGTCCAGCGTCAACCGGCCGTCGTGAAAACTCTCGAGCCGACCCTCGAAGTGCCGGTTATCGTTCACTGGCTGTCGTGTCGTCAACTTGACGCGACTACCTGTGAAGCGCGAAAAATCGGCCGCCTTCACCAGTTTGCGATCCAGGCCGGGCGACGAAACTTCCAGCGTGTACGAGCCGGGCATAACGTCCTCGACATCAAGGATCGTGCCAAACTCGCGGCTGAAGTTCGCACAGTCTTCGTGCGTCACACCTTCGATCGCCGGAGCGTTCGGATCGGTGCCCGCCACGGGTTTATCAAGAAACACCCGCAGCATCCGCGCCTTGCCCCCACCCAGAAACTCGATGTCAAGGACTTCGAGCCCGCCGGAGGCCGCGACCCGGTCCGCGATCGACCGCACACGTTCAACGTCAAGCGCCGTGAATCCAATAACTTACTGGCGGATGGCTGCAACACCGACGGGGCTCCAACTAAAAAGTGGGCTTGCGCCCACTGGTGTGCTTCGCCAAAAGCCGGTACACAGCAGTTCTCAGTCTCTTAATATACGCCCGGAGTGAGGGAAAAGACAAACGGCTGAAAAGGGCTGATCGAGGGCTTAAGTCCTTCCGGGATACCTATGTCTCGCCCGGCGAGGATTCCTACTGCTTGCAGACGCCACTTTTAAACTTAAGCTGCAAGTAGTCATTGGCATTGACCAGTCCGAGAACCGCTCGCACAGGCAGGGGAAACCGTCGCCGTGATGGATCGCATACGACGGCTGGGTCGAAGACTTGATACGTCTTCCCCCGAGTCTGAACTTCGCAGCCTCCCGCCGCCAAGACGTTGGCCACCCAACCGCTCTCTCTCCCATACGTGAGTGCAACGAGAAACCCGTCCGGTTCACGAAAAACGTTCACAGGTGTGATATAGAGCCTTCCGGATTTGCGACCGTAATTCGTGATGATTGCAAAGCCTGGGAGTCGCGCAGCGAACCCACAGGCAATGCGGTTCGTGACAACCCGATGAAAGGCAGCAAGCGGTCTCTTGCAGAAGCGAACGAGAAGTACAAACATACCGAGAACTGACAAAAAAATAAGAAGCACTGCTCGTACCATAATGGGCGTTGAAATCCTTCTGCTGGTACCGCAATTGACCTTAACGCGACTTATCGTAGGCTGAGCCCCTTAGGATCTCAGCCACACATTCCAAATGAAAAGACCGAGGTAGCTAGCTGCGAGCGACGAAAACAACAGGGTTAGAAGGATATGTCCGATCACAAAAAGGCGACCTACGGGCCAATCAGCATGCGAGAAGTAAATCGCATCCACCACAATGCGCGCAGTCCAATACAGTCCGATGAAAGCTGCCAGCCCCAAGGCAGCGCGATCACCTCGCAATAGCTCCTGATGTAGCACCAGAGTCAAAATGCCGAAAGCCACAATTGTCAGTACCGTGAAGCCACCCTGCACCCAGAGTAGTTTCCGGTTGAACGGTACCAATTGCGCCAGATCCTTCTTCCATTCCAGCCGGTAGGGTACTTGGAAGCTAGCGAACAAGACCAGGAAATGCGCGACTCCAACGAACCACAGATCGAGATCGAAGAGTTGCTCCACCAGGCTCGTCATAGGGCATGGATCGCTTGCATAAAGGGGAGTATTACACTTGACACAAACCAGGGGTGAAAAAGCCAGAAAACTGGTGCCGCAAGAATAACCATAGTGAAAAACCAGCCGCCCACTCCTTCCGCCAAACCTAGCGACCTGACGACACGCGATCGCTGGACAGTTACTCCGGCTCCTTGAAGCACGAAGTAGAGCGTTGGAAATCCGTAGCCCGCTCGGGCGGGCATTGAGATGACAATGTCGTGAATCAGCCCAGACATAACGAAGACCAGAAAGCCCGCAACTCCGGGCCCTAATCTACGAGATGTCGGCCGGAAAAGCAGCGCGTGAGCAAGTTGGCGAAATCCGAGATTCCATCGCTTCCCCCAAAAT
>JASLEQ010000329.1 GCA_030151135.1 Candidatus Sulfotelmatobacter sp.
AGCACGTCAGCCATATGAAGGTCCTCCAGCAGCAATAGGATGCCGGAGCTGCGGCCGCTTTACTATGGGTTTTGTTACAGGCTCTTACGGTAGTCGAGAGAATGATGGCGCATCAATTTGCGGAGACCTCTTGTCGGCGGAAGGCGGTTTTTCAGCCAGGTGAAACGAGCACTGGAAAGTCACCACCTTTGTGGAAGTAAACTTTATGCCGATCAAATTTTCGGTAAATGTAGCCGCTGAATCAAATCGGGGAACCGTGGATCGGAACGGAGAGGATCCATCATAGGGTCGGCAGCCAGATAGCTGATGTTATCTCGTCGATCGAAGGCTTTCTCCAGCCAATTGAACGCTTCGTCCCTTTCGCCGAGTTGACTGTAAATTGAAGCGATCAGGTAGGACGAGATGTAATCAAACTGAGACTTACTCTTGAGCGAGCGGAGGATCACTCGCGCCTCGGCCTTTTTGCCCGAGGCGGCGTAAACGCAACCGAGATTACAAACGATTAGCGGCGTGGTGCCCAATTTATTTGCCCGCTTCAGTTCTGACGTCGCTTCCACATATTGGCGCTTCGCGAGATAGACCTGGCCGAGGCACCAGTGGCCCATGGAAAAATTCGGGTCCAGGACCAGGCTCTGTTCGCATTGTTTCGCTGCTTGATCATATTGATGCGCCTCTCGGTACATTCTCCCAAGAGCACTGAAGAGTGGAAGCGAGAGGGGATCAAGCTCCCGCGCAATCCTGAGCTCTGCGATTGCGCGGTTCGCGTTTCCCACACTTGTGAAATATTCACCGTAATCGTGGTGGGCCTGTGCGGAATTCGGATCGAGTGCGATCGCGCGCCGGTAGTCGCGGTCGGCAGCAACCCAATCCAGTTCGTAATTGGTCTCAGAGTTCGCGCGTGCGGAGTATGCCTCGGAGAGAGAGTCGTCGAGCTCCAGTGCGCGGTTGGCGAACTTCAGAGCCAGAGGGTAGGACTTTTCCGGCGAGAGCAGATCGTACGAACCCAGCAGTTGGTACGCCAAAGCGAGGCCGACATACGCTTGCGCGTACTGAGGGTCTCGCTGAACGGAGCGCTGGAAATAGTCAGTGGCAATTTTCATGGCTTCCGCGGTTCGCCGGGCGAGGAAATACCGTCCTCGAAGGTAGTCTTCATAGGCCTCCGGATCCAAACGTTTGTAGGGAACCGGACCTGTCGCTTGCTGCCGGGAAAGCCTGGTCTGGATATTGCCGGCGATGTCGTGGGCAACGTCACTCTGCAGCTGCAGCACGTCACGCAGATCGCCCTCGTAGGACTTCTGCCAGATAAGGTGCTCGGGCGCGATGCTTACGAGGCGGGCCGTGATGCGGACGCGATCCCCGGAACGCCGAACGGTTCCTTCGACGAAGGCATCGACGTTGAGTTGCCTTCCTATTTCCGGCAGCGGGCGATCGCTCTTCTTGAACTGCATGATCGATGTTCGGGAGATGATGCGAATGGAGCTCAACCTGCCCAGTTCGGTAATCAGTTCCTCCGTCATACCGTCTGCAAAGTAGTCTTGATTCGCGTTGGCAGCAACATCCGTGAGGGGCAGGACCGCGAGGGAACGGATGAGAGACTCCTGAGCCGGGGCTTGGTGCATCTCTTTCCGAGCCACGGCAAACCAGGTAACAGCTGCGAATATCACGGCGCATGCCGCAGCCACGAGCGTCTTCACCAGCGCGGGGCTCCGATAGCGGGGTGGAACCGCCGCGACAGCCAGCTCGGGCACGGGAAGGTCCGGATGCGGGGCTTCGTTCGCGGTCTCAACCGGAGCCATGAAACGATAACCTACCCCGGCCACAGTCTCGATATAGCGAGGCTTCTCCGCTGAGTCGCCCAGCCGCTCACGCAGCCGATTGACCGCCACATTCAGGCTATGGTCGAACTCTACGTATGTACCGTTTGGCCAGAGCCGGGTGCGCAGTTCCTCTCGACGCCACAGACGGCCCGGTTCCTCGAGCAGACAGAGCAAAATCAGCAGAGATTGCCCTTGGAGCCGGATTTTTGTTCCGGAATTGCGGAGTTCCCCTGTCTCGACATTCAACTCGAAACGCGAGAATCGCAGGGTGGGTGACGAGAGACGCTCTGTCACGGTGGAACCCCCAGGGAAGCACTTCGAAAGGGTAGCGCCGGGATCATCTCGGGTCAAGAAATCTCACTACATCGCAGAGCGGCGGATGATGCAGGGATGAAAAGGTCCTTAAAGCTCATATTATGAGAGGTTTGGTCTGTGACCTAGGATTGACACCGCATGCATTGCCTTTATCGGCCAAGGGAGGCAAGGTGCTTCTGACATGACCTCCTCCGTCCCCGGATTCCCTTCGGAATAACAAAGCCGGACTCGCTTGGAGGAGCACCAGTCTGTCTCGACCCGCATCGAGGGGCCGAACCAACCGGAGTCAGACGGAGGCGGAATATGAGGAAGGTTTGTATCTCACTCGCAACCGGAGTCCTTGTCATCCTCGGCACGAACCTGGCTATCGCGCAGTACACCCAGACAAACCTGGTGGCGGATGTGAAAGATCAGGCACTCCACACGGATCCGCTCTTGGTCAACGGCTGGGGTCTTGCTTTCTTTCCACATGGTCCGTTCTGGGTCGCAGATGCAGGCAGCGGCATGTCCACGGTCTATGGCCCTAACGGCGAACTCCTCCCCACCGCCGTAAATATTCCCGCCGCGCCCGGCCAACCCGTCGCTCCTCTCGGTACGCCCACGGGTATCGTCGCCAACACCACGCAGGAATTCGTTATTACGAAGGACGGAAAATCCGGCCCTGCACGATTCATCTTCGACACGATCGATGGATTGATTTGCGGGTGGAATCCGGACGTTGACCCCGACCACGCGATTATCGTCATCGACTATTCCGCGACGAAACCCGGTGCGATTTTTCCGGGCAGCTACGCTGGTTTGGCGATCGGCCGTAACAGTAGGGGTCAGAACGTTATCTACGCCACGGACGGCGGCCGGGACGCATCGCACGATAACAACCAGATCGACATGTTCGACGGGAGCTTCAAATATCTCGGCTCATTTACAGACTCGGACGACGACATCCCGTGGTACATGGGGGCGTTTGGCATTCAAACCATCGACAAAAAGCTCTACGTTTCCTTCGCGGGGTTTGGAGACAATCAGGGGGGATTTGTCGATGTCTTTGACATGGATGGCAATTTCATTCGTCGTTTCAGAGGGAATCTCTCTAAAGGTCCGCTCCAGGCGCCGTGGGGTTTCGCTATGGCTCCGTCCCATTTCGGGAAGTTCAGCCACGCTCTCCTGGTTGGCAACCTTCAAGGTGACCATATCAACCGACCTGGCCGCATTAAGGCTTATGACCCAAATACGGGTGCGTTTCTAGGCGTCTTACGAAGCCGCAGTGGAA
>JASLEQ010000348.1 GCA_030151135.1 Candidatus Sulfotelmatobacter sp.
ATGCCGTGGGCGTTGCGGCAACCACCCGGATGCGTATCGCAATATTCCCGCACAATAAATCCCACACTGATCGGGAAGATCGTCACATCCTTGGTATCCTTCACCTTCTTCAGAATCTTGTCGTAGGTAAGTTTGCTGAAGGTGTCGATTCCGGTGGTCACCAGGATGACGTACTTTTTGCCTTCGACGCGATCCAAACGATCGAGCGTGTCGTACAGCGCATCGAACAAATTCGTTTCCGAGAATCCGGGGATGCGTAGCTCATTCAGAGCTCCATAAACCGCTCGCTTATCCTGCGTGAAGTCGACGAGGATATGCGGATTCATGTCGTAGTATGCGACGGCCACCCAGTCTTCCTTCTTCAGACTGTTCGCGAACGCATAAGACGCCTGCAGCGCCTGGATCATGAACACATAGTTAGTGGAGGCAAACTCGACCAGCAGCACCGCCGTAATCGGCGCCTGCGACACCGTAAAGTGCGTCAGGTTCTGTGGAACGCCATCTTCGGCGACGCGAAAGTTTTCCTGCTTGAGACCTGGGATAAATTGCCCGTCCTTCGTCGTTACCATGACATCGACGTTGACCAGGGGAACGTTGACCTTCAGAGAGTAGTCGGGAAGATCTTCGGCTTTCCTGGGAGGCGGCGGAGGTGGCGGTGGCGGGGCATCTTCCGCTTTCTTCTTTGGAATCGCATAAGGGCCAACGCTATCCGTAGGCCCCCCGGCCTCCGCTGGAGCCTCTTGCTTCGGTTTGCCGTTATCTGGTGTTTGTGCCGGTGTTTGGCTGCTCCCATTGGAGTCTTGGCCCACGGCGGGCCGTTGAATTATCACGAGACCAGCCAAGACGACAACTGTCAGTGCTGACGCCCGGCCACGGACGCGAAACCACTGCGAAATCACGCTCAAATGCCCAGTAAACATAGTGATCGAGAAAAATCCCTGTGCTAGTATAGACGCAAGGATTTGCTATAGGGATGTTTTTGGCCTGTCCCGGTCATCACCATCCTTCGCACGTTCGCGGTTGGACCTTTTTAACAGCGGCTCTTCACGGGCCTGTCGGGGCTTTACATGAGAAAAGCAGTACTCTCTCTGCTCACCGTCGCTCTATCCCTATCCACTAGTTTGATTGGTCAAACCTCGCAGCCGACCGTCCCCGTCGATCAGATCCATACGGGAATGCGCGGTGTGGCTTACACCGTATTTGAAGGCGTTGAGCCCGAATCGATGGACGTCGAGGTTTTGGGTGTTCTGCATAACGCGAACGGGCCGAAGGGCAACATCATCCTGGTTCGCTTACATGGACCTAAGGTGGAGTACACGGGAGTAGTCGCGGGTATGAGCGGAAGCCCGGTGTACCTCAACGGCAAACTTGCCGGGGCCCTCGCATTTCGGATTGGTGAATTCTCGAAGGAGCCCATTGCCGGAGTGACGCCGATCGCCGACATGCTCGAGATCAACGCGCTCGATAAGTCACCCGCCGAGGAAGCTTCGGCTGTGAAGCCTAATGTCGCAAATGCCGCCGGAAAGACCGCCTCCCCGGGTTATGCCGCAGAGATCCCAGGTTCGGTACAAGGCTTTGCCGACTATTTGCAGCCGATCGAAACTCCACTGGTATTTAATGGCTTTTCTGAGGATGCCGTTCGGCAGTTCGCGCCACAATTCGCCTCCGCCGGGATCGTCCCGGTCATGGGTGCAGGTTCTGTCAGCGAAGAGAAACAGCCGGAGCCACTCGAAGCCGGATCGGCCGTCAGTGCCATTCTGGTTCGCGGGGATATGGATATCGCTGCCACCTGCACAGTCACTTACATCGATCCACAACGCTTGCTTGCGTGTGGACATCCTCTGCTCCAGTTCGGCTCTGTCGATCTGCCGATGAACAAGGCTCGAGTGCTCGCCACTCTCCCATCGCCTCTCAATGCCTTCAAGATCGTGAACACCACCGAGAGAGCGGGAGTCTTTGTCCAAGACCGTCACACCGGAATCATGGGCGTCTTCGGCAAGCAACCCGACATGATTCCTGTCACGCTGACGATTCACGGAGGCAGCGGGACGAAAGATTTCCATTACGAAGTGCTCAACAACCCGCGGCTTAGCCCGGTCGCAATCATGGCGACCGTCTACAACGCTCTGCACGGCGTCAACGAATATGGTGAGGAGATCACCTATCGTCTGAATGGCAGCATCGACGTAAGGGGCTTTCCCGAGGTGGGACTGAAGAATATGTTCGTTCCCACCGAGAACGGGCAACCAGCCGCCATGGCCGCCGCTCTGTCCCTTGGCGAGCGATTTGGACGGATCTACGATAACCCCTACAACGCGCCAGCTGTAAACAGCGTGAAACTTGATTTCGATCTGGTCCGTGAACGCCGCTGGGCTCGCCTCGAGAGCGCTCGCACCGACGTCACCGAAGCCCGGCCCGGCGACGAAATCATGGTCGAAACGGTGCTCGCTCCGTATCGCGGAGAGCGCGTCGTCCGCCAGATTCCGGTGAAGATTCCCACTTCAGCCAGCAAAGGAAGTTTGCATATTCTGGTCAGTGACGGTGAAACCCTCGACCGCGTAAATCGCACCAACCCCGCGTTCGGGCGCAAGCTGGATCTCGCGTCAACCATCGCTCTACTCAATAAAGAGCATGCGAACAATCGCCTTTACATTTCGTTGCTGGAAGCGGATCCGGAGGCGCGCGTAGCCGACAAAGTAATGCCTACGTTGCCC
>JASLEQ010000378.1 GCA_030151135.1 Candidatus Sulfotelmatobacter sp.
GTCGCGAGCGTGGCGCCTTGTGTGTAGCCGCCGACAACGTACAGGTACCCGCTATTTACCACAGTGCCGAGAGTTTC
The DNA here is from genome assembly GCA_030151135.1 of Candidatus Sulfotelmatobacter sp. Next base: position 78 of record JASLEQ010000378.1, read on the forward strand.
GATCGGGTTCGGCAACGTTGAGGACGAGGTTGTCCAACTGCCGCCGCTACACGTTTGTGCCATAGCGACACCGTCGGGAAAAATCATTAGCACGGTAAGCACCAGAGCGATGCCGCGTGCGAATCGGGAAGTGGAAAAGCGGTCGATAAACTTAGCTGGCATTTTGATCCTCCGTGAGTAAAGTGTTTTGTCGGTATGGTGGACTAGAGATCTTTCATGGCAATGCCCCAATTGCCAATGCTTCGGTCCGAGACTTGAAAAGCTACCAAAGGGTTCGGGAGATACTACGGGAAAGGGGAGGAGGTGTCTTTCACCGGATTGCGGAACTATCACCAGATTGACGCGATGCCATGAGCCTTTTTGTATTGCGAAGGTGTCATTCCAGTCCTCTGCTTGAACACCGCGCTCATGTGCGAGTGACTGCTGAATCCTGCCTGGAGTGCAAGGTCCGTCAGATCGGGGAGCTTGCCGGCATTGCGAAGTTTATCGGCGACAAAATCCGTGCGTAGCCGGCGGATGTATTCGCCGACTGTTACATCATGGGCGCGATGAAATTCCCGGGCAATCTGGGATGGATGCACCCCAACGGCGCGCGAAATGTCGGCGAGGGAGATCGAGTCGCGGAAAGAATCATGCAAGAATATTTTTACGGCTCTTAACCATCCCGGCGCCCAGCGATGCCCTAGGCTTTGCTCTCGAAACCATCTTCCGAATAGCTCAAGCAGAGCGCCTTCCACAATCATCTCAGAGAGCGAATCGGGATCCCGGAACTCTTCATACATCTTGCGTCCGAAGGGCTGGAGATAACCGCGCCCTTCGGTTATTCTCGGTCGGGATCCATCGATGGTCGCGCTATCCAATTTTTTTTGTATCCACATTGCGTCAATTCCGACGAAGAAACAGCGCGCACCATGGCTTCCGAAGGTTGTGGCATGCATTTCGCCCGCAGGAACATACATCAGGCTGTTGGGGCTAAGAACCGTTGTTTCTGACCCCATGGTCTGGATCAACGAGCCCGAGAGCATGAAGACCAAGTAGGCATCGTCATGATAGTGCCTTCCGGTGGAGCTGGCGGCGCTGTAAAGTGCGCGGCGGCACTCGATACTTGCATTGGGAAAGTGGATCTTGTCGCAATGCGAGGCAAGGGCGGCGATTTCTCTGGCGTTGTTTGTCGCTTTGGCGTTCAGCGAACGCATCGCGGGATGATAACATCCCAATTCGGCCGATCTATCGGCTTGCCTAAAGTTTACAGAATCCGGACGGCTCGTGAAAAAAGGGCAACTCATGGCGGTTGCCCCACATGTTTCGCCTCATTCCAAGTTATTGAATCAGCGTGGCCCCGTTTAGTTCTTCTCTGGGGCGATTACAAATGGGTATGCATCCTGAGTGGATTGTGGTGGATGCCGTTAAGAAGCGACAAGGCGTCCGCTTCTAGGTAGCGTCACAACCCAGAGTAAAGCGTAGGGCTGCGCAGACTTCGTGCATCCGCGCAGAACTCAGTTGGGCCAGGCGTTTCCCCAAACGCTGCTGCGATACCGTAACCGCATCGTGAAGGTTCACTGCGCATGGATGCTTTATTCCGTCCTCTTCGTCGAGAACGACTTCCGAAGGCACGCTGCGAATCATGGAAGTGACGGGCGCGATGGTAACTGTAGATAAGTAGGCGATGGCGCTGTTTCGGGTGAGCACGAGAGCCGGCCGTTCCTTATCGGGCGGAGCAAACTGATAAAGCCGGACTTCCCCTCGGGCAATCCGACATCGAGCTAATATCCCGGCCATGCGGCCTCCGATTCCCAGGCCTTCGTTTCCGCGTCGGCTTGCGTCTGCCGCGCGTAGCCCTGACGGTCGCGTTCTTCACTGGCCAGCAGATCCCGTTGGAGATGGTCGCGCAAGGCATCACGCACCAGAGTGGAACGGTTTCGCTTGGTGCGTTTCGAGGTGCTGTCGACCGCCTTTAAAAGCTTCTTGTCGATCATCAACTGAACCATTCAGGAAGGTCTCAAATTAAAATCCCCACTTCTGGCAACAGCAGCCAGAAGTGGGGCACCCATGTCTTCCGCGTTCTCGGTGATTACTGAATCAGCGTGCCTCCGTTGCCGCCGGTTGGTTCTTCCTCTGGGGCGATTACGACCGCGGCGGCTACTTTGTCGCCCGGCTCGAGGTTTAGTAAGCGGACGCCTTGGGCGTTGCGTCCGGATTCGCGGATTGTGGTTGAGTCCATGCGGATGATTTTGCCGTAGTGGCTGATCAGCATGACTTCGGACTTCTCATCGACCTGCGCAATGCCGACGACTTTGCCGACACGCTCGGTGGTCTTGAGGTTGATCACGCCTTTGCCGCCGCGATTCGTCAGACGATATTCGTCGGCTGCGGTGCGCTTGCCGAATCCGTTTTCGGTGACCGAAAGGATCAGGTCGCCTTTCACGGCTGCGTCGATCGGTTCGGCCTCGGAACCTTCCGCCGCCACGGCCGGTGCTCCGGGCTTCGTCGTCGTGGCCATGCCGACGACATAGTCTTTCTCTTCCAGGTCGATGCCCCAGACGCCGAAGGCGGCGCGGCCCATGGGGCGCACGTGGCTTTCGTCGAAGCGGACGGCCATGCCTTCGTGGCTGGCGAGGAAGATGATCTGGTTGCCGTCGGTGATGCGGGCGGCCACGAGTTCGTCTCCCTGGTCGATTCCAATGGCGTTGATGCCATTGGAGCGAACGTGCATGAACTCGCGCACTTCCGATTTCTTGACGGTGCCGTTGCGCGTCGCGAAG
>JASLEQ010000470.1 GCA_030151135.1 Candidatus Sulfotelmatobacter sp.
TTGCCCTGGTCCACAAAATGACGAACGAACGAAACCGCCTCGGGATCCATCCGCAGGTGGTCGGGATTCATGACGCCCCCGGGGAGCAGTAATGCGTCGAAATTTTCGGGGTTTGTGGATTTAATCGTGGCATCGACCGGAACTTCTTTGCCCCACTCCTTCATGTTCCAGCCTTTGATTTTTCCTTCTTTTGGAGAGATGACTTTTGTTTGGGCTCCGGCTTCATCGAGCGCCTTTCGAGGTTCAAGCAATTCGACTTGCTCGAAGCCATCGGTTGCGAGGATTGCGACTTTGATTCCGTGAAGATTGCCGTTTGGCATTTTGTACTCCTTACGAATGTGATTCGGTAACGTTAGGATGCGCCGCCCGGAAGAGCGGGTTGGCGCTATAACAACGTTGAACAGAAACGCCTGCGCGCATTGCTTCGCGGGATTCCACTCGGTTACATTGGTTGCCGGATGCCGAATACTGGAGAACGTTTCGAACGGGCGGTTGCCATCATGGAGCGTCTGCGCGCTCCCGGCGGTTGTCCGTGGGACCGCGAACAGACTTTCGATACCATCAAGCCCTACACCCTGGAAGAGACTTACGAGGTTCTGGAGGCGATTGACAATCGCGACTGGCCGGAACTGGCCGGAGAACTGGGAGATCTGCTGCTGCAGGTGCTCTTTTACGCCGAGATGGCGAAGGAGCAGAATTCATTCTCGATTGACGATGTTCTCGACCGGCTTTCGACCAAGCTGATTGACCGGCATCCGCATGTGTTTGGCGATGCGAAGGCCGCTACGTCGGCAGATGTGAAACGGAATTGGGAAGCACTGAAGGTCGAGGAGCGAAAAAAGAAGCAGGCTGCGGAGCAGCGAAGCAGCGCTGCAACAGAAACGAATAAGCAATCCATCCTCGCGGGTGTGTCCTCGGCGATGCCTTCCATGCTGGAAGCGCAGAAGCTGAGTTTGCGCGCGGCACAAGTGGGATTTGATTGGCCGGACGTCGATGGCTTGTTCGACAAACTGCGTGAAGAGACGACAGAGCTGCGCGAGAATCTGAAGGAGTTTCCGGAGCCCGGACCCAGGCCCCAGGCACGAGGCGTAGCCAGCTCCGGACGCACGGAAATTCCCGAAGATTTGCAATCGAAGCTGGAAGATGAAGTCGGAGATCTGTTTTTCGTGTGTGTGAACCTTGCGCGATATCTGTCGGTCGATCCGGAATCGGCCCTGCGCAAAACGAACCGCAAGTTCAAGCGCCGCTTCCAGTGGATGGAGGCGCGGCTCCAGGAATCAGGGCGGTCGCCCGATCAGGCCTCGATGGAGGAACTCGAATCGTTGTGGCGGCAGGCAAAAGCTCACGAAAGCTCGGAGGAGAAAACGGCTTGAGCGAGACGGTCGAACTTCGCCGCTGCCACGGCATTGAAGAATTCCGCGCATGCGTTTCGCTGCAGAAAGAAGTTTGGAATTTCAGCGATGCTGAACTGGTTCCGCTCCGCATGTTTGTAGTCGCCGATAAAGTCGGCGGGCAGGTGATGGGTGCATTCGTTGGCAAGGAGATGATCGGCTTTGCCTTGTCGATTCCAGGCACGCGAACGGGTCACACCTATCTGCATTCGCACATGCTGGCGGTGCGGAAAGAGTATCGCAACGGCGGACTGGGCCGTCGGCTGAAACTGATGCAGCGCGAAGACGCGCTGTCTCGCGGTATTGAGTTGATCGAGTGGACCTTTGATCCGCTCGAGATCAAGAATGCCTATTTAAATATCGAAAAGCTGGGTGCAATCGTTCGCCGGTACAACATCAACCAGTACGGAATTACTTCGTCTCCGTTGCAGGGCGGATTGCCGAGCGACCGGTTGATCGCGGAGTGGTGGCTGAAATCGAAACGCGTTGGTTCATTACTGGAAACGGGAAGCAAGCCCGCTATTAAACCCGAGACAACAATTGCCGTTCCGGCGCAAATCTACGATTGGAAAGCCAGTCCAGAAACCCGCGCGAAAGCGGAAGAAGTGCAGCGGCGGAATCGCGACCAGTTCCTTAAGCTTTTCGGTGATGGATTGGCCGTGATTGGCTATGAACGCGATGCCGCGGGGAATGGAAAGTTTTTGCTTGGACACTGGGAAGAAAATTGGTCGTACGCGTCGGAAGGGTAAATCCACCGCGAAGGCACTGCCATATAGAGAAGTTTTATTTTCCTCCGGGCTGTGCGACTCGTGGTGAATCCAAATAGATGAAAATCGAAGCCGTTACACTCCGTGAGATTCACATGCCGCTGGTCCACTTTTTTGAGACCAGCTTTGGGCGCACCTACAGCCGAAGGATTCTCCTGGTTACAGTGCATTGCGACGGTGTTGAGGGCTGGGGTGAGCCCGTGGTCGGCGAAGACCCCTTTTACAGCAGTGAATGGATCGACAGCGCATGGCCGACGCTGATTCATTACCTCATTCCCTCGCTGTTGGGGAAGCGGATCGAGTCGGCACGGGAATGCCCGTCACTGTTCGCGAAGGTTCGCGGTCACCGCATGGCCAAAGCCGGCCTTGAAGACGCGTTGTGGGAAGCCGAAGCATTGCAAAAGGGACAGCCGCTATGGAAGTTATTGGGGGGCACTCGCACTGAAATTCCCTCCGGAGTCTCCATCGGCATTCAAGATTCAGTGGAGCAGTTGCTGGAAAAAATCCAGATCGAGCTTGCCGCCGGATACCGTCGCATTAAGGTCAAGGTGAAGCCCGGTTGGGACACGAACATCCTGGAGCGAATTCGCTCTCGCTGGTCTGACATCACGCTGAGTTGCGACGCGAATTCCGCCTACACGCTGGATCAACTGGAGCACCTGCGAAAGTTTGACCAATTCAACCTGCTCATGATCGAGCAGCCGTTGTGGAATGATGAGATCTACTTTCACGCACGTCTGCAGAAGGAATTGCGCACCGCAATCTGTCTGGACGAGTCGATCGTGAGCGCGCGTAGCGCTGCCTTTGCCCTTGATGTCGGGGCGTGCCGCATCATCAACATGAAGGTGGGCCGGGTCGGCGGATTCTCCGAGGCTCTGGCGATTCACGATCTGTGCCAGGCGCACAAAGTTCCCATGTGGTGCGGTGGAATGCTTGAAACCGGAATCGGGCGCGCGCAAAATATCGCCCTCTCCAGTCTGCCGAACTTCAGCCTGCCCGGTGACGTCTCGGCCTCCAAGCGATATTGGAAGGAAGACATCATCGATCCGGAGGTGGAAGTCTCTTCCGAAGGTATGATCGCCATCAACAATAAGCCCGGCACCGGATATCGCGTGAAACCAGAATTGATCGAGGAATTGACCGTCAGGAAAGAGACGCTGCGGGCGTAACGCTATTTCTTTGTTTCCGAAGGGTCGGGCACGTGATTGTGGGCTACTTTCTCCTGTTCTGACTTCAGCAACTCCACACCTTTGGCAAAGGGCAGATTGTCCGCGACCCGCTGGAAATCGCTGAAGATTTCGTCGGAAGTCATGCTGATGCTTTTGATCATCAGGATCTTTCCGGTCATTTTCAGGCTCATGGCGGTAATTTCCCAGCATCCATCTCCCACGTCGGCTTGTTGAACCCGGAAGTGGCCGCCCTTTTCCAGGCGCCCGATGATGCCCCATCCAAAGCTGACGTCACGGAACAGCGTTCCATCGATCCGCGCCAGGCGGTGGGCCGTGGCGTCAATGACCAGATATCCCTGCATCCCCTGCAGAACCTGCTCCACGTGCGTCGGAGGCGTGTAGCTAGGATTAGGAGTGAATTTCAAGCGCACAAGTTTGTCGCCCGGTTTTCCCATCTCCGCATCGCCGTTTTCCAGGCCGACGTACTCGTAACGGAAGGCATCGGGCAGCGCCTTTACGATCTTTAAGCTGCGTTCGGTATCTTCACGTTCCCGGGCCTGCTTCTTGCGAAGTTGGTCTGGATTGTTGATCAGCCAGTCGAGGTGGGATTGCTCCTCCTGCCGCTGGTCGGGAGTAACAAGCTGGTCATTCACCGCGACCAGCATCCCAGCAAGAGCGTCGTTGGTTTCCACGTAAAGATGCGTCTGGGAACCTTTCGGCGTCTGTTTCCGCGAGCGAAACATGTATCTTGCGGAGGGTTTGTACGCAGCGGCGGCTTCCTGCGCGACTGCCTGACGAACCAGGTCACCCGCCGGAGTTTGCGGAGTTTGGGTCTCCTGCGAGACCGAGGCAACGGAAAGAGTAAGGGACACTACCACGCCGCAGAGGAACAGGCGCACTGCCCGAGCACCTCGATGCGCTGGTGACATCGCACAATTAGTGTAGCAATAGGGCAAAAAGGGTTGCAGACGGTTCCAGTGAATCTGGGGTTGGTGGCACTATTGAGGTTCGATGCGCTTGCCGCGAACTCTGTCACTTGGGTATAGTCGAATGCAGTAGGCGTCCGTCCGATACCTGCCTTCCCAGCGTTCGGTAGCGCAGTATCCGCTTCCAAAGGAGAAATAATCCAATGAGTGCTCCGATTTCGGCAGACTTGGCGCAGATTGGTAAATCGGTCGTCATCAAGGGCGAACTGTCGGGCAGCGAAGACCTTTATGTCGATGGTCAGGTTGAAGGCAGCATCGCTCTCAAAAGCCATAGTCTGACGGTCGGACCGAACGGGCAGGTGAAGGCGTCGGTCGAAGCCAAGGGGGTTGTGGTGCAGGGAAAGCTGGAGGGCAACGTGACTGCCAGCGAGCGCGTGGAGCTTCGCAAGTCTGCGGTCGTCACCGGCGATATCTCCACGCAGCGCATCTCGATTGAAGAAGGCGCGTACCTGAAAGGCAAGGTTGATATCCAGGGCAAAGCCGAGAAAGCAGCGGGAAAATAATATTAGTTTGAGCAGCCCTAGGAACTTTGTAGTGGCAGATCGAGTCCCAGTGCACCAGTTGCCTCGGACGGAACTGAAGCAGGTCTGATGGCATCTGTAACGCAAAATTTCATGAAGCTCTTTCGCGGTTCATCGGGCAATCCACCGGCTGAAACGCCGCAAGCCGCTGAGAAATTGACGCGCCGCTCCAGCGGGTTGGGTGAATTGTCACGGCTCTGGGACAATGATACCCCGCTCTGCGTGCTTGACCTGGGCTCCACTTCCCCGGCCAACATCCGCTTCTTCACCGAACGTAGCCACAAGATTTACAGTGAAGATCTGCTCGTGGCTTCCACTGAACCGCACCTGGTCACGAAAGATGATCAGAACAATGTGGTGCTCGACAGCCGCCGTTTCCTTGCCGACAATTTGCAATACCCCGCATCACACTTCGATGTCGTACTTTGCTGGAACCTCCCGGACTATCTCGATGAAAGCCTGGTTCGTCCTGTGATGGGACGCCTCTGGTCCGTGTTAAAACCCAGCGGAATGCTCCTCGCGTTTTTTCATACCAAAGACGCCGGCCCGGATTCTCCTTGTTATCGCTTCCATATCGTGGAGAAAGATACGCTCGAGATGCAACGGATTACTGTGCGCCGCGAAATGCGCCGTGGTCCGACCGGAGCCATTCATACGGCTGTGTCCGAGGGATTTCGTCTTCAGCGGGTCTTCAATAACCGGCACATCGAAACTTTATTCCGCGATTTCGCCTCGATTAAATTCTTCCTTGCCCGCGACAACGTCAGAGAAGTTCTCGTCGTCCGATAAGTTCCAGCCCTTGAAGATCCGGAGGCATGCCTTTGAAGACAGGCCGGGCGAGCCATCAGGCTGCAGCCCGTAGCGGACGTTTCTTCGACATAGACTGCGATTTCCAGAGAATTACTCCCATCCGGAACAGGTAGTGCGTGGAAACATCGACCTTCGATGCTAAGGGCGCTGCGGAGACGATCTCGCGGACTTCTTCCGGCGTGTAGGCCCGCTTCACCGATGCGATTCCGTCGACGCGCGACACGTAGCTGCGCATGAGGGGAAAGCCGGCATAGATCAGGGCCAGGTGCAGCGGATGGCGAATCAGATCGTTGATCACGAATGCAGTCCGGCTCACTCGCAAGGCTTCCGCCGCGAATTGCCGCAATTGGTCTGGCTGCAGGTGGTGCGCGAAGAGGCTGCAGCTCACGATGTCGAAGCTGGCATCTCGGAACGGCAACGCAAGTGCGTCGGCAGCTAAGGCGCGATGGTCCTGCCGAAGGTGCGACGGCACGCGGTCAAGGTCGGTGATATCGAGCGTGATGCCGCGACGGGCCAGTTGCATGCCGGCAAGCCTGGGAACCTCTCCGAATCCGGCGGCGACCTCTAACACGCTGATGCGCTTCATGTTGGCGGCTGCCGCGACCTGGCTGATAAGCTTTCGCGTGGTGCCGACTCCGCCAAACCATCGGTTCATCCGGCAAAGGTCAAGCAGAGACTTTTGAGTCTCGAGCGCCGGACACTGTTCGGAGTCGAGAATTTCCTCCGAGTTCCTACGAAGCATGGTCAGTCTGATCCCCAAACCCACAATTAGCCGAAAGTGTAGACGGAATTGGATGCCAATATGTCAAAAAAGTGTTAACGAATCACATCCTCGCAGTTGAGTGGGAGTCTTCCATCGGAGGGTTGCCCTCGGTTGCATGAGCAAGCCGAGGACGAGCACTGGACGCGCTCTACTGCACTTCCGCCAGTTCTTCTTCCAGCAATTGCTTGTTATAGAGGTCGCTGTAATAGCCGTTGCGGGCCAGCAGTTCGTCATGGGTGCCGAGTTCCACAATTCTGCCGCTGTGGAGGACAGCGATGCGGTCAGCATTGCGAACCGTCGAGACGCGGTGCGAGATGAAGATGGTCGTGCGCCCCTGCATCACGTCACGCAAGTGATTGAGGATCTTGTCTTCCGTTTGTGTGTCGACGGACGAAAGCGCGTCATCGAGAACCAGAATTCGCGGATTGCGGATCAGCGCGCGGGCGATGGCGGTACGCTGCTTCTGTCCGCCAGAAAGCGTGATACCCCGCTCCCCGACCATCGTTTCATAAGCTTCAGGAAAGCTTTCAATGTCGGTTGCGATATTGGCGGCGGCAGCGGCATCGCGAATCTCGGTGTCTGACGTCGAATCGACGCCCAACGCGATGTTCTCCCGGATGCGGTCGCTGAACAGGAAAGTTTCTTGCGGCACGAAGCCGATGTGCTTCCGCAGCGATTCCAAAGAGAAATCACGAATCGGCCGGCCATCGATCAGGACCATGCCAGGCTCCGCATCGTAAATTCGCGGGATCAAACTCACCAGAGTCGTTTTTCCCGAGCCTGTCGGGCCGACAATCGCAAGGCTGCTGCCTGCTGCGATACGCAGGTTTACATCGTGCAAGACCTGCTTGCCTTCGTAACTGAAATTCAAATTACGAAATTCGATATCGCCGTGGAGAGGCAGGTCCTGCGCGTTGGGAGCATCTTGAATCGCAGGCTCCTCCTGCATGATTTCGTTGATTCGTATCAACGACGCCGTTCCGCGCTGGAAGATGTTGATCACCCATCCGAGCGCGATCACCGGCCATGTGAGTTGCATCATGTAGGTGCTGAACGCCACGAATTGCCCGACCGTCATGGTACCGGCGAGTTGCAACGTCGTCGTGATCCCATGAAATGCGGTCGGCGCCAGTCCGGGGATCGTGGGATAGGTCGAAACCAGGTTCGTCACGCGCGTGAATGTGGACTGCCCCGTCAGCACTTCCCGTCCGCCCAGCCACACGACCAGAACGAGCGCGCAACCGAGCATCAGTTCCAGGGTGGGCCAGAGCATGCCCATGAGGCGAACCAGTTTCAAACTCCGGCGGATGTATTCCTTGTTTTCTTTTTCGAACGCTTCAATCTCCGCCTCTTCCTGAACATACGCGCGGATCAGGCGGGCTCCAGAAAAGTTCTCCTGTGCGCGTGCCGAGATGTCAGAGAACATCGCCTGAATGCGTTCGAATCGCTCGTGAATGCGGCGACCGAAGGTTTGGATGACGATGCTGACAGCTGGCAGCGGCAGGAAGGTGAAAAGCGTCAGCCAGGGGCTGATCGAGATCATGAAGGCCAGCGCCCCCGCCGTGTACACGAGCGTGTTGGCCGAATACATGATGGCAGGGCCAAGAAGCATTCGGACAGCGTTCAGGTCATTGGTCGCTCGCGCCATGATGTCGCCGGTACGATGGCGCTGGTAGTAGGAATAACTCAGGCGTTCAAGAGACGCGAACAGGTCGTTGCGGAGGTCGAATTCGATGTCGCGCGAAATACCGATCACGACCCAGCGAGTCAGAAACTGGAAAACTCCCTTAAACAGCGCAATGCCGAGAAGAAGTCCGGCGTAGACCAGAAGTTTATGGCGGGTGACGCCACTGTGGAGGTCGTCAGCTGCGCGTCCCAGTACCAGCGGGAACAGAATCCAGCTGCCATTCGTCAGAAAAACGCAGGCCGTGCCGAAGAGATATCCCCGGCGGTAACGCTTTACGTAAGGCAGTAATGGGCGCAGTCTCTTCGGAAACATGGAAAGTAACTAGATGAAAATAGTAGCAGGCGGGGTGCAGGATTTCAGCGGGGCTACCGGACTTTCGTTTAGCGTAAGCTTTCGCCAGATGGGGCTTACAGCTTCCGTCTTCGTGTCGCTAACCTCGCATTTCGTTCATCCTTCGGATCTCCGGGGTGGTAGTTTCGTTACTCTCACACACTTCCCGCAGCGGCAATGGAACGTTGGTTGACTCGGGAGCGCCAGATGACCGCAGCTTGCGCATGCGAACCAATCGCCTCCAGCTTGAACAGCCATGAGTTTGAAGCCGCTTCCTTCGACACAATACGGACAACGGACATTCTTCGGCTTTCCAAACCCGGACCATTCGATCAAAGGCACCCACCTCGATTGGATTTTCTGGTCTGGGACTAGAGCGCGGAGGTTAGTGGACGAAGTTAAGGAAAACCTGCCCGGCACTCGGCAGGGGCCATGGATGCTCGCTCTGCGAAGTTCTACGGGATGATGGCAAGCGTGCAGTGCTTAAAAATCTTGCTCATCCCGCTGGAAATTAAACAAACCTGCCGAAAATTGGACAAGCGCCAACTTGCGCCAGCGCTACGAAGTCCAGGGTGTGGAAAGAGGGAAACTAGCGGCGGGCCGAGGAATCTGCGTCAGGGGTGTGCCGCTCTCTTGCGCTCCGCAGGCGCGATGGGAGCAGGTCCCGCCCAAAAGCCATCAGGCTGAGTTTCGCCAGCGCGAAACTCCAGCTCACAAAGAAGATCAGTCCAAGATAAGAGAACAAATTGCCGTTCATTGCCAAAGGCTCCTGCGCAAACCTTTTAACAAAACTCGATGAACTCTCCGCAAAGACGGAGAGTCCATCGCCCAAAATAGTTACTGGTCCGAAGTAGGCGCCTGCGCATGAGCATGATGTTGCATGCGTTGTTCGATGCGTGTATCGCGCTCAGCCTCCAGTTGTTTCAGTTGCGCTTTCTGATCGGGCGTTAGCAACTGGTACACCTCATTGTGAATGCGAGTCTGCTGGATCGTGATCTGCTGCTGGATTTGCGCTTTCTGCGCAGCCAGCGCCTGTACCTTCGCTTCGTCGTAGTTGCCTTCTACGTACTGGCGAAGCTGGACGTCAAGTTGATGATCCTGCTCGAACAGCGGCTGCATTGTCGGGTGTTCCTTCTGCAGCAGAGCCACAGCTTGCTTCTTTTGGTCATCCGTCAGGTTCAGTCTGGCGGCCAAAAAGTGCTCCATCCCCTCTGGATCGCCCATACCGAGGCCATGGCCGTGCATCGGCGGGGGTGGTGGAGTATCTTCCGTGGTCTGGGATTTTGCGATCGCCGATCCTAGCAGCACAGCCAGGGCGGCGATGAGTAATCGAAAACGAATTGCCTTCATGTATGTAACTCCTGTCGTCAGGGTGTCCGAAAATACCTTCCAAGATAAGAACACGGCAGAAAACAGAAAAGCGGTAAAAACTCGGTCAACCGGAGTAAAGTTTTGTAACCTCGGTAATGTCGCCGCGCCACGAACTCGAAGTCTTTGTTTGACAATTCTTTACTACTTGGCGGCGTTGCCGGGTGCACAATGAAATGAACATGGAACGGATACTGGTGATCGATGATGATGTAGAACTCTGCCAATTGGTTGGGGAATATCTGCGGGCAGAGGGATTTGCCATCGAGTGTGTGCACGATGGCGAGACAGGCCTGAAAAAGGCTGCGGCCGGTGAATACCTGCTGGCGGTCCTCGACGTGATGCTGCCGGGGATCAACGGCTTTGAGGTGCTGCGCCGCATTCGCGCCACGTCACGCCTGCCAGTGCTTCTATTGACCGCTCGCGGAGAAGACGTCGACAGGATCGTTGGACTCGAGATCGGGGCCGATGACTATCTGCCAAAGCCGTTTAACCCGCGCGAACTCGTGGCGCGCATCCGGGCAGTCCTTCGCAGAACTCGTGGAGAAGGCAGCGGCTCACCTTCCACTCCCGACGTGGTCAGCGTTGGGGACGTGGAACTGGACCCCGCGACCCGGACGGTTCGGCTCGAAGGCAGGCCCGTCGATCTCACGTCGGTGGAATTTAATTTATTGGAAGTGTTGCTGCGCGAGGCTGGGCGGGTCGTTCCCCGGGAGCGCCTGGTCAACGCCGTGCTGAGCCGGAAGTTCTCGCCCTTTGACCGCAGCATCGACATGCATGTCAGCAAGGTCCGGAAAAAGCTGGGCGACACTGAAAATGATGAGCACATCAAGACCGTACGGGGAGTGGGGTACATTTTTGCGCGGCCGCGCGAGAAGGCCAAGGCCTAAACTGCTACAAGGTATTCGCGGATGAAAAGTCTCTTCGTAAGAATCTTCCTCTCATTCTGGATCGCTCAGGCATTGTTTTTCGTGCTCGCGATTTTGGTGACACTCGCCGTCCGTCCCCGCAGTTCCACTTGGGAAGCGCTGCGGACTTCCGTCTTGAACGACGCCGTAAGTGCGTACGAAGAGGGTGGGCAAAATCAGCTCAGGCATTACCTCGACAATTTGGATAAAACCCAGCATGTCCGAGCCTATCTGTTCGATGAACACATGGAGGACGTTTCGCATCGAGGCGCGCCCGATTGGGCCGTTCGAGTCGCCGCC
>JASLEQ010000366.1 GCA_030151135.1 Candidatus Sulfotelmatobacter sp.
GGCCGAGGCCATTTTTAAAGCGACCAAGGTCGACGGCATCTACGACGCTGATCCGATGAAGGTTGACGGCGCGCGCAAGTTCAACCACATCACCTACATGGACGTGCTGAAGCAGGGGCTGAAAGTGATGGATTCGACCGCGATCTCGTTGTGCAAAGACAACAATCTTCCGATCGTCATTTTTAGCCTGAATCAGCATGGCAATATCAAGCGCGTGGTGATGGGCGAGAAGATCGGGTCGATCGTCAGCGCCTGACGAATGCAGAAGTCAGAAGTCAGAATGATGAAGTAACGGCAACTGCGGTTTACTTCAGCATTCTTTACTTCTACCTTCTGCATTTTGTTTTTCAGGGGTTTATAATTTCACGTTTTGGTTGGGAGGAAACGAGCCTATGGCAGTCATGGCATCTATTGCTGGATTGAAAGAAACGTATGCGCAACTGAAGACGCGCATGGATAAGGCAGTAGAAGATTTCCGCAAGGCCATGGCGGCGACGCGGACTGGCCGCGCTTCGGTTCACATGCTCGATAACGTCACCGTCGACGCCTATGGCGCGCAAATGCCGCTGAATCAGGTTGCTCAGGTTCATGCGCCCGAGGCGCAGTTGATCACCGTTCAACCCTTCGATCCTTCGCAACTCGGTGCAATCGAAAAAGCGATTCGTGGCGGTGATCTCGGCCTGAATCCGATGAACGACGGCAAGATGATCCGCGTGCCTGTGCCTCCCCTCACCACCGAACGACGTCAAGACATGGTGAAGCATCTGCACCGCATCCTTGAAGAGCACCGAACCGCGGTGCGTAACATTCGCCGTGATGGGAACGACGCGATCAAAAAAGCACTCAAAGACAAAAAGATCACCGAGGACGACGAGAAGCGTTCCCTCGACGAGATTCAGAAGTTGACGGATGGCGAGATCAAGAAGATGGAAGAGATGAGCAAGGCGAAAGAAAAAGAAGTGATGGAGATCAAGTAGACTACTGCCCAAAGTCGTACTCCTCGCCTGCGGGCCAGATTAGCCACTAGCGCGCACAAAGTTCCTTCCGCCCCACAGTGAGACACCCAAACGTACATGGCCGCCGTTCTTGTTTCGTCATCCCCGCCGTAAACCATTCGCTGATCGATAGATAGCATAGAGTCGAGTCAACTCTCGCGCGACGGTAACCTCTCTTTGGTTACGCGACATTCCCCTGAACCCTGTGTTTTCATAACCGTGAAGAGATCAGGGCTCCCCCCCGGAAACAACTTCACCAAACTCTGCCTTTGGAGTAAGCCATGAAAAAGTATTTTGCGTTCGCACTGCTGCTCGCGCTGAGTCTGATGGGGATGGGTTGCGGTTCTTCGAGTTCGCCATCTCAGAACTCGAATGCTCAACCCGGAAGCGTCTTCGTAACCGGGGAGGATGCGCCGCTGTCGTCAGTCGTGGGCTTTGACCTCACTCTCGATTCCCTCACTTTAAATGGACAGGGTGGGAGCACCGCAACCGTCATCTCCACCCCTACGACCGTTGACTTCGCGAGATTGCTCGGCCTCCGCTCACCGCTGGCGTTCAACTCAGTCGCCGCTGGCACGTACACCAGCGCGACATTCGTCGTCACCAGTCCCGTAATTACTTATGTGGATATGACCCAGAATCCGCCGGCCTTGAACACGATCAAGGGTGCATTGCCGCAGGATCCTTATACGGTGACGGTGAACTTCCCGTCGCCAATGGTTGTCGACAGCAACGGTTTGGCCGGGTTGAAGATGGACATGGATATCCGGCAGTCCATCTCAATCGACGGAACCGGGCAAATCGTTGTCAACAGTAACGGAACGGCAAACGTAGGCCCCGTGATCGATGTCAAAGCAACCAAGGCCAGCGATCCCGATGGCGAGATTACCGACCTGATGGGCGGCCTGGTTTCAGTGAACAGCGCGAGCAACTCCTTCGTTCTACAAGGGCCTTACGGGCACCAGTTGACCGTGGAGGTGAACAGTTCCACTCAATTCAACAGCGGATGGAGCATCAACAACCTTGCAATTCCCGCATACGTGGCCGTGCAAGGAACGTTTCAGGCGGACGGAAGCATGATGGCGACCGGCGTCGAAGTGGTCACGACGGCGAAGTCATTCATCTCCGGCCGCGTGCTTCAGATCGTGAACAACTCGTCGGGGCAGGCACAACAGGTCACTATGTGGGTGGGCGAGACTGGCGCAGATATGGTCAGCGATGTGGATACCATCATGACCATCGACGTTAGCCAGGTGAGCACCTACGATGTTTGCTTCTTCAACGGCCCGCTGACGCAATTTGTCTTTAACAACACTTCCATCGTCGTAGGCCAGCGGATCTTCGTCGGCGGCAGCTTCTCGGGCGGAGTATTTACGCCTTCGATGGTCTCTCTGCGATTGCAGGGCATCTACGGCACGTTTGTTCCGGGAAGCGTTGCAGTGACGAGCGGCAATCTGGGCAACTTCCAGATTTCCAATAATTACCTGATCGGCTACTCGGTGGGCGGGCCAGTCACGGTTAACACTTCAAACCTCACGTACTTCAACAACCTGTCCGGACTAGGAGAGTTGCAGACTTCGTCGAGTCCGATGCCCTTGGTAGCACGCGGTCTGTTACTGAAGGATTTGAGCGGTACTCCGGAGTTCTACGCCGGGTTCGTGTCGAATCCGCCGCAAGCACAGTGAGTCGATAACCTTCACGACGCGGGCGATCCTCGGATCGCCCGTTTTTTATTTGCCAAGCCCCCTCCTGTGCCTGACTCCGACAGAGAACAAGTGCAAATGTCCGTATAATCAATGAACCATGCCGCAGGTTGTGAAAGCTGTTTGCCCGCACGATTGTCCCGATGCCTGCGGGGTGCTGATCACCGTACAGGATGGGCGGGCTACCAGGATTCAGGGCGATCCCGACCACCCGGTCACGCGAGGATTTCTGTGCGCGAAGGTGGCGAAATATCTGGACCGCGTGTACTCGCCAGACCGGGTTCTGTATCCAATGCGGAGAGTCGGTTCGAAAGGACCTCAAGGGCGGGGGACCGCTCTCCCGGCAGAAGAAAGTTCTTCGGTTTGGCAACGGATTTCATGGGATGAAGCGCTCGACCAGATTGCGTCGCGGTTCCACGCGGTCGCACGCGAGTTTGGCAGTGAAGCCATTCTCCCCTATTCCTTCGGGGGGACGCTTGGCACCCTGAATAGTGGTTCCATGGATAGACGCTTCTTCCATCGCTTGGGAGCGTCTCAATTAGAACGTGCGATCTGTTCCGCCGCCGGCGAAGCCGGCCTCGAGTCCGTCCTCGGAGTGAAACTTGGTACGGAGCCCGAACAATTCCGGCATTCGAAATACATCATCGCGTGGGCCTCAAATATCCACGGCAATAACGTGCATCTGTGGCCCTTCATTACCGAGGCGCGGCGCAACGGCGCCAAGCTGGTAGTGATCGATCCCTACCGCACGCGGACGGCCGAATGCTCGGACTGGCATTTGCCGATCAATCTTGGTACAGATGCCGCGCTCGCGTTGGGAATGATGCACATCATCATCCGTGACAATCTTCACGACGCGGACTACGTTTCCAAGTTCACGCTCGGCTTTGAAGAGCTACGCGAGAAGGTCAAGGAATACCCGCCGCAGCGTGTTGCGCACTGGACAGGAATTGCAGCCGACGACATTCAAAAACTGGCGCACGAATATGCGACAGTCCGGCCAGCGGTGATACGGCTGAATTACGGCGTGCAGCGCTCCGAAGGCGGTGGCATGGCAACCAGGACGGTCACCATGCTCCCGTGCATCACAGGATCGTGGAAGGAAGTAGGCGGCGGCCTTCAGCTCTCGACCAGCGGCGCGCCAGATCTTGACACCATGCACTTGCGGCGGAATGACCTGATGCACAAAGTACTGGGCCGCGAGGCGCGCGTCATCAACATGGTCGAATTGGGCAAGGCGCTTAATGAATTGAGTGATCCTCCCGTCAAGGCAATGTTGGTTTACGGTTCAAACCCCGCCGCGGTCTGCCCGCACCATAGCGATGTGATTCGTGGACTAAAACGTCCCGACCTCTTTACGGTGGTGCATGAACAGTTCTTTACCGACACGACCGACTACGCGGATATCGTTTTACCGGCTACGACTTTCTTTGAGCAGAAGGATCTTCAGAAGGCGTACGGTCACTACTATCTCCAGGTATCGAATCAGGCGATCGAACCCTTGGGCGAGTGCCGCTCGAATGTCGAGTTGTTCCGTGCCCTGGCTGAGCGTATGGGATTCGCGGATGACTGTTTCCGTGAGACGGTCGACGAGATGATTGACGCAGCTCTTGAATCGGACGATCCGTGGATGCAGGGAATGAGTCGCGAACGGCTGCAGCAAGGGCCGGTTCGCATGAACTTCGCTGGATCGGCCGGCGCGCCAGATTCCAAATCCCAAGAACCGTTCTTGCCCTTTGCCAACGGCGGATTTCGAACGCCATCTGGTAAGGCTGAACTTTACTGTGAAGCCTTGAAGTCGCTCGGATTAGATCCGGTCGCGGCGTTTACGCCTCCCGAAGAATCGCGACATGGCAAGAACGCGCGCGTTTTCCCGCTGGAACTGCTTGCCCGCAAGGCCGACAATTTCCTGAACAGCACATTCGCCAACTTGCCGGCAGTTCAGGCGATGGAAGAACCGGGACTGCTGGAGATCTCCGCCGGCGATGCCCGCAGCCGTGGAATCACAAACGGCGATAGCGTCCGCGTCTTTAATGGACGTGGAGAGATCATGCTCAAGGCGAAGGTGGATGGAAAAGTGCAGCCCGGAATGGTCTCGGCAAAGCTCAATTGGGTCAAAATGACGCCGGGCTTTCAGAGTATCAACAGCTTAACCTCAGAAAAACTTACCGATATGGGCAACTCCGCCACGTTTTATTCCGTCTTGGTTGAAGTGGAGAGAGTTGGCGGCCGGAGCAAGGGTCAAGTTCCGGCGATCGAATGAAGTCGAATTCTCACTGCCTATCACAAGCGATTTGTAAGGCGGCATCAAGACACGAAATGAGAGTCGCCGTTTTGGACGCTATCCCTTGATCTACCGTATAATTGCAGTTTTCTTACATCCCAGAGGCTGAGGTCTTAGCGATTCCGTTTCGCTTTCATCCGGAGAACCCTGTCGTGCCCCAAGGCTCGCACTTTCAGCGGCCCCAGCATAGGCCATCTCCTTCATTTCCGGCGTCTTGGAGAGGGTTCCGGGCCGCCTGCGGCCTCTTGTTCGTGCTCACTCTGGTGATTTTGACCGGGATGGGCTCGGCGGCAGCCCAGAGCGATGTCATCTCTGAAATCAACGTCCAGGGAAACCGGCGTATCCCCGCCGACACGATTCGTTCGCGGATCTTCACCAAGGCCGGGGACGTCTACGACCAGGCTGCACTCGAACGCGACTTTAACTCATTGTGGAACACCGGTTACTTCGAGGACATCAAGTTTCTGCGCGAGCAGACGCCGAAGGGCTGGCGGATCATCGTTCAGGTCAAAGAAAAGCCCACCATTCGAGAAATAAACTATTTAGGACTAAGTTCAGTCTCGAACAGCGACGTCCTTGATCGTTTCAAGCAGGATAAAGTCGGCCTCGTCGTCGAGAGTCAATACGATCCAACACGCATAAAGAAAGCTGAAAATTCAATCCGGCAATTGCTTTCCGAGCATGGCCGCCAGTTCGCAACGATCCGGACTGAGGTCCGGCAAATCCCTCCCGCCGCGGTTGGAATCACGTTTGTGGTTAAAGAAGGCCCAAAGGTCAAGGTCGGGAAGATTCGGTTCCAAGGTAACAAGGCCATTAAGAGCCGGGTTCTGCGGGCGGCCATGAAGAACCTGCGCCCCATCGGGGTGCCCCACTCGATTTTCCTGGAAAATATATTCGCCAAGACGTACGACGCGACCAAGCTTGAAGAG
>JASLEQ010000544.1 GCA_030151135.1 Candidatus Sulfotelmatobacter sp.
GCTGGCGCAGGCGGGGGCGAGCAGCACGATGTCTCCGGACTGGGCCGCGGCATTGGCTTTGCGGATGGCGTTTTCGAGGGTCTCGGCATGAACGACTTCGGGGCCTTTGACTTGCGATTCGATTTTTGCCGCGGCGGCTCCAATCGTGTAAATCCGCTTCACGCGCTGGCGGATCAGATCGTTGAGCACAGTGTAAGGACTGCCCTTGTCTTTCCCGCCGAGAATCAGGTGGATATTCGCGGGGAAAGACTCCAACGCTTTGACTGTGGCATCGACGTTGGTGGCTTTTGAGTCGTTGTAATAATCGACGCCGTTGATGGTTGCGGTGAACTCCAGGCGGTGCTCCACTGCCTTGAAATTCTGTACGGCTTGCCGAATCCTTTCGGGAGCACATCCCATGAGCACGCCTGCACAGACCGCCGCAAGCACATTTTCCAGGTTGTGTGCGCCCTTCAGCGGAATCTCAGAAACTTGCAGGATCTCGCGCTGCCCTTTCGCGTCGCGAAACACGATGTTTCCATCGCGCACCCATGCTCCCTGTTCGACCTCCTTATGACGGCTAAACCAGAAAATTTGCGCGCGCGTACGTTTCCCCAGAGTCGCGCAGGTCGGATCGTCGGCATTGAGCACCGCGAAATCCGAGGCTTGCTGGTTTTCGAATATTCTCGCCTTCGCGTCGGTGTAAATTTCGAACGTGCGATGACGATCCAGGTGATCGGGCGTGATATTCAGGACGACCGCGACTTTCGGCCGGAAGGTCTGAACTGTTTCCAGTTGGAAACTGGATACTTCAAGCACGACAATCGTCTCAGGCTTGGCCCGTTCTGCGAGCGAGATAGCGGGCGTTCCAATATTGCCACCCACCAGCACCGAAAATCCGGCGGCCGCCATTACTTCCCCGGTCAGTGTCGTCGTCGTGGTCTTTCCGTTCGACCCGGTAATCGCGACAACGGGGCCGGGCAGAAATTGAGCGGCCAATTCGATCTCGCCGATCACGGTCTCGCCCAGGGAACGTGCCTGCACCAGCGGGGCGGCATCAACGGGAACACCGGGCGAGACCACAATCAGGTCCTGATTGCTGAAAGTGCGCTCGCCATGTCCGCCAGTCTCGACCGTGATTCCGTGATCAAGCAACACCGGGATTTCGTTGCGCAGTTCGTCCCCGCTCTTCGTGTCCGAGACGGTGACCCGGGCGCCATGCGCTTTCATAAATAGCGCCGAAGCGACGCCGGACTTCCCCAAGCCAACTACCAACGCGCGTTTGCCGTTCAGTTCCATCACGTTCTATTTCACCACACGGGCACACAGATACGGAAAAGGCCGAAATAAGAATTTACTCCGTGCCTTGTCGATCATGAAGCTATCTGAGTTTCAACGTCGTCAGCGCGAACAGCGCAAAAATCAGCGACGCAATCCAGAAGCGGACGATCACCTTCGATTCTGACCATCCCATCAGTTCGAAATGATGATGGATTGGCGCCATCTTGAAAATGCGTTTCTTACGGAGCTTGTAAGACCCTACTTGCAGGATCACGGAGAGCGCCTCGATCACGAAAACTCCTCCGATGAAGGGCAGCAGCAGTTCCTGCTTGATGATCACCGCTACTGTCCCGATCGCGCCGCCAAGCGCCAACGATCCGACATCTCCCATGAAAACATCCGCCGGATGCGCGTTATACCAGAGAAAACCGATTGAGGCCCCTACCATGGCGCCGCAAAATACGGTCAGTTCTGCAACTTGAGGCATGCGCTGCAGTTCCAGGTAGGTCGCGAATGTCGCGTGACCGCTGACATAGGTCAACACTGTCAGTGCCCCGGCGGCAATCACCGTACATCCAATGGCCAGCCCATCCAAGCCATCCGTTAGATTCACGGCATTGCTCGAGCCAACAATCACGAGAGCCACAAAAGCCATGAATGGCAGGAAGGCCAGAGGCCACAAATGCGGATGCCGCTCCCACGCCCCTACCACCAGGTCCGGATGAAATTGTTTGAAGAACGGAACGATCAGCTTCGTGGAATACATGCCGTAGGTCTGCATCGCGATCAACATCGAGGCGACCACAATGCTGGCGGCGACTTGCAGGCCAAACTTGGCGCGGCTGGTAAGTCCCAGGTTGCGACGATGCGTGACCTTCGTGTAGTCGTCGGTGAATCCGATGGCGGCGTACGCGCAGGTGGAAAAGACGGCGATCCAGACAAAGCGATTGCTAAGGTCCGCCCACAGCAGAGTCGGCACGATGATCGCAATGACGATGAGCAAGCCGCCCATGGTCGGCGTGCCCGCTTTTTTCTGATGAGCTTTTGGCCCCTCTTCGCGGATGTATTGCCCAATCTGGAAATCGCGCAGGCGCCCGATAACGAGTGGCCCAACGATCAAAGCAGTGAAGAGCGCTGTCAGACTCGCGAATGCAGTGCGGAAGGTGACGTAACGAAAGATGCGGAATGGCGCAACGTAATGTTGCAGCTTCAGGAACAACAGCCAATAGAGCAATCAGCCTCCGAACGACTCAGTGGTCAGTAGGCAGTCATCTTGCTGCAAGTCTTCTCGTCGCTGGATACTGGTCACTGACCGCTTCTGTTCGCCTTCCAGCTTTCCAGCGCTTTTTCCAGCTTTACACCTCGCGAAGCTTTGAGCAGCACCACATCCCCTTCTCGTGTTTCGCGAGCCAGCCACTCGCCTGCTTCTTCAGGAGTCGCAACAAACAGCGCCTCGGTTCCAGTTTCGCGGGCGCCGTCCACGATCTTTTGTCCCAATCCGCGCACCCCGAGCAGAACGTCGATCTTCTTTTCGCCAGCATGCCGGCCACTTGCCTGATGCAATTCTTCCGCCAGCGGCCCGAGTTCGAGCATCTCTCCCGCGACCACGATTCGCCGCTTCGCATTCATCGCTGCCAGCGCGTCGACCATCGCGTCCAGCGCCTTCGGATTCGAATTGTAGCAATCGTTCACCACCGTGATGTTACCCAACTGGAGAACCTGCCCGCGTTTGTCGGCCGGAGCGAGCGATGCCAACGCCCCTACCGATTCCGCCGCCTTCATCCCACAGGCGAGTCCCACCGCAACGGCAGCCAGCGCGTTCAGGATGTTGTGTTCGCCAACGAGTGGAAGAACCGCATGCGCGCGCGTTTCGCCAGCGATCACGTCGAACTCCGAACCGTCAGCCCCGCGCGAGACAATGTTTTCGCCGCGAACTTCGGCCCTGCACTGAATGCCGTACTTGATTACTCTGCCTTTGAAGTCGCGGCCGAATTGCGAAACATATTCATCATCCGCATTCAGTACCGCGGTGCCGTTTGATGGCAGCGACTCGACCAGTTCGTATTTCGCCCGCGCGATTCCCGCGATGGAATCGAAGAACTCGAGGTGAACCGGCGCTACATTGGTGACCACTCCAATCTCGGGCTCCGCGATCTTCGCCAGCGCGCGAATCTCTCCCGCGTGCGACATCCCCATCTCGATCACCGCCAGATCGTGCTCCGGTTCCAGTTTGAGCAGCATCAGCGGAAGCCCGAAATGATTGTTGAAGTTTCCTTCGGACTTCAGCACCCGTTTGTGCGCGCTGAGAACGTGTGCGATCGCCTCTTTCGTTGTTGTTTTTCCCGCCGAACCGGTGACACCGATCAGCGCCTTTCCCCAGACTTTACGGACCGCGGTGGCCAGAGTCTGTAAAGCTGTGAGCGTGTCTTCCACAAAGAGCAGGCGCGCTTTGTCCGCAAACCGGTCTGCCTGATCCTCTCTGACCACCGCGCCGACCGCGCCTTTTTCCAGCGCCGAAGCAACAAAGTCATGCCCATCGAAGCGCTCTCCTCGTACTGCAAAGAAGAGATCTCCGTGGCGCACCGTGCGCGAATCGATCGAGTACGCCTGGGCCACTTCCTCCTTGGGGAATTCGCCTGGCGCAGAAATGAACTCTGCAATCTTTGGAAGGGCAAGCTTCATGCCTGTTTCTCCGCGGACGCGCATTCGTATCCCGCTGCTCGCAACACCTCGCGCGCGACCTCGACGTCGTCGAAAGGATGTGCTCCGTCGCGCGTCACCTGGACCTTTTCATGACCCTTTCCCGCGAGCAGAACGATGTCGCCGGGCCGCGCCTGGTCGATCGCCGCTGCGATGCCTTTTCGCCGGTCTACCTCGACCACGTACTTTGCGCCGGTTTTTTGCAGGCCCACCAGCGCATCGTTGATGATCGCCGCCGGGTCTTCGCTCCGCGGATTGTCGGAAGTGAGCACAACGTAATCGCTTCCACGGCCGGCAGCCTCGCCCATGAGCGGACGCTTGGCTCGATCGCGATCGCCGCCACATCCAAATAGCGTGATCACCCGCGCCGGGCCGCTGTTGCGAGTGACGAACTCCCGTGCCAGCGCCGTCAGATTTCTCAAGGCGTCGTCGGTATGCGCGTAATCGACCACCACCGTAAACGGCTGGCCGCAGTCCACGCGCTGAAACCGCCCCGGCACATGCGTCAACGAGCCGATACCCTTCACGATCGCTTCCGGACTGCATCCCCGGGCGTAAGCCGCTGCACTGGCTGCCAGGATGTTATAGACATTCACCCGACCGATGAGCGGAGAAAATACCGCCAGCTTTTCCTGCGGGGTGACGATGTCCAACCGCGTTCCCCGTGGTGTGACGTCGGCATTCTCAGCATGGAAGTCGCCCTTTGACCATCCATAAGTCAGAACGACCGCGCTACGCTTCCGGCTGAATCCAACCAACTCCTCCCCGTGCTGGTCGTCCGCATTTGTTACCACGGCGCGCGGTGGGTCGGTCCCGCAGCCTTCGAATAACACGCGCTTGGCGTAGAAGTACTCCTCCATACTCTTGTGATAATCGAGGTGGTCGCGTGTCAGATTCGTGAAGACCGCTACGTCGAAAGGCACTCCAAAGACGCGCTGCTGCGCTAACGCGTGCGAGGACACTTCCATCACCGCATCGGTTGCGCCCTGACCCAGCGCTTCGCTGAATATGCGGGCCAGTTCGAGCGCCTCTGGCGTAGTGTGCGGTGCCGGATCGACGCGCCCCGCCACGTGATACTCGATGGTGCCGATCAGCGCGCTCTTTCGCCCCGCCGCGCTCAAAATGGACTCGACCAGAAACGCCGTGGTGCTCTTCCCGTTTGTGCCCGTGATACCCGTAACCGCCAGTCGTTCCGCCGGACGCTTGTAGAAGTTTTCGCTGATGCGCGCCAATGCGCGCCGTCCATGCGGCACCAGCGCCCACGCTACGCCTTCCCGAGGCTTTTCCGTCGGTGAATCCGTGACAATCGCGGACGCCCCCGCCCGAATCGCTTGATCGATGAAGCGATTGCCGTCGGAGCTCTCCCCTCGCATCGCCACAAATAAGCAACCCGGTTTGATTTTCCTTGAGTCGTATTCCACACCAGTGACGTCCGGGTTTCCGCTCTGGCTCAGAAACTCCGCGCCATCCAGCACATGTTGGAAAGTCATCGAGGGGAATTATAGGGCACAGAAACCGCAGGTTTGATGCCCCACGAGTCACCTATAGACGAAAGAGTGGTCTCATCTGACGAACGTCAGCGAGATTCTCTACCGGACAAGCGAGCATCGACGAATATTTTTTCCAGCGGGATCATGACAGATTTTTCTCTACTTCCCGCAACGACGAGTCAACATCTTGGGTGCTGGTAACTGTGGTTCCCGCCTGTGCAAAACCTTAGAATTTTCCCGTATCTCATTTCGAGATTTGCAGCTATAGTGAAAATGCTCAGCGATTCACAGACGACAACTACCTGAACTGATGGCGCGGAAAGAGAGCCCCACCATCTTGCAGGAAGAGTTGTACCCGTCATCCGGGCCCGTGCGCGAACCACTGCCGCGCGAGGAGCTCGATGATGCGCGCCTGATGGATCTCGACACTCCCGAACAATCTCCTTTTCTGCGCGCCCAAAAGCGCGTCCCCGCTCGCCGCTCGTCGCTTCCCAAGAAAACTGCCAATCGTCTGTTGTGGGGCGCCGTAGCCGTCGGTGTTTTCTTTGCGCTGGCCCTTTGCGCCGCGCTGCTTTACCAGTACGGCGAGCACTCCTGGCGGTTCCGCATCGACTCCAGCGACAACATCGACGTCGTCGGCAACGAGAACGTCAGCAAGGCCCAGATCATGGAAGTCATGGGCGCCGACATCGGACGCAACATTTTTTTCATCCCGCTCTCGCAGCAGAAAACCCAACTCGAGCAGATCCCCTGGGTCGAGTCGGCCAGCGTTATGCGTTTCGTCCCCAACCGCCTTCGCGTCGAAGTGCATGAGCGCACTCCGGTTGCCTTCGCGCGAGTTGGCCCCCGGATTTTCCTGATCGACGCCGGCGGTACCCTGATGGACCTGCCGCCCAAGCACAAGTACTCGTTTCCTGTGATTCTCGGAATGAATCCTGGTGAGCCGATTTCAACCCGGCTTCCGCGGATGAAGACCTACAACGAACTTGTCGACGAACTTGATTCCAGCGGCGCGCACTATTCGCAGGACCTGAGCGAAATCGACGTCTCCGATCTCGATGACTTGAAAGTTCGCGTGAACGATCCCCAAGGAGACGTTCTCGTCGAGTTGGGAAACTCGGACTACCTGAAGCGCTACCGCACCTACGTCAGCCATGTGCAGGAGTGGCGTCAGCAATTCCAGAAACTCGAATCGGTGAATCTGCGGTACGACAACCAGGTGATCGTAAATCCTGACATGGAAGGCAGACCCAAGACGCCCGCGTTGACGCTGGCGTCGGCAAAGGCCGCGGCGGCAGCCGGAGTGAAGCCCGCAGCCCTGATCACCAAAATCAATCCACATGACAAAACGATCCCGAAACCGGCGTTTGAGTTGACTGACAAGAAGCTGGACCCGAAGACCGCAACGAAAAAATCTGCGCCGAAAACGAAGGCAAAAAAGCCTGCAGCGACGATGGCAAAAGCGTTCCCGCCGAAGAAGGACGCTGCAAGACATTCTTTGGCGACTAAAACGAAATCTGCGGCGAGTCGCGCTGTGGCGCACAAAGATGCAGTGAAGAAAGCGTCGCAATCCGCGCCGGTAGTGGCAGCAAATGCTGCCAGCGCGAAGCCAAGTGCCGCCGTTGCGAAGCCGTCGGCGGGGTCGAATTGAAGAGTGCGGGCTTGAACAGCGCGGTATCTGCGGAAGTTTTGAAAAAGCGCGGCTTCATGCCGCGCAGTCGATAGCAAGAGTCGGCTTAGCCGCTGAGCGTTACGGTCAGCGAATTTATATATGGGTAATCAGCAGGGAAATTTCGTTACCGCAATTGATGTCGGCAGCGCTAAAACTTGTGCGCTTATGGCTGAAATCACCGACGCCGGCGTTCGCTATCGTGGGCACGGTCTCGCAGAATCACGCGGCTCGCGCAAAGGCACCATCGTCGAACTGGACAAGGCCGTCGCCTCGATTCAGAAAGCCGCGGAGGCCGCCGAAGATATTGCCGGAGCTCCCGTCGAGCACGCGATTATCGGCATTGGCGGCGCGCATGTGCGCGGAGTCAATAGCCATGGCGGCATCAGTCTTGGCACCCGCCCTCGCGAAATCGGACGCGACGAGATCAAGCAGGCCGTCGAACGCGCCCGTGCCATCGCTCTGCCTGCCGACCGAGAGATCCTTCACCTGCTGCCGCAGGAATTCATCCTCGACGATCAGGCCGGAGTCCGCGATCCTCTCGGCATGATGGCCGCTCGCCTCGAAGTTCGCGTGCACATGGTTACGGCCGCCACCAGCGCCACGCAAAACGTCATTACCGCCGTGAATAAAGCCGGCATTCATGTGGATGACACCGTCTACGAGCCTCTGGCCGCCGCCGATTCCGTCCTCCGCTCTGATGAGCGCGAACTCGGCGTCTGTCTCGCGGATATCGGCGCCGGTTCCACCGAGCTTATCGTCTTCCAGCAAGGTGCCGTTGCCTGGACTGGAGTGGTCCCCGTCGGTGGAGACCACTTCACCAGCGACCTTTCCGTTGGCCTGTGTACCCCACTTGCGGATGCCGAAAAGATCAAGAAGATCTATGGCAACGCAATCGTCACGCTGATTCCTGAGGGCAACGAAGTCGAAGTTCCAAGCGTAGGCGATCGCCCCTCGCGCCTGATGTCGCAGCGCCTGGTTGCGGAAATTCTCGAGCCGCGCGCCCGCGAACTTTTCGAAATGATGCGCGACGCCCTGCGCCAGAGTGGCATGTTCGATATGTGCATCGCGGGAATCGTGCTCACCGGAGGCGCTTCGCGTCTGCCCGGCATTTTCGATGTCGCAGAGTCCGTTCTCCGCAGGTCCGTCCGTCTTTCCTGGCCCGCACCGTTAGCCAGGATGCCATCGACCCTGTCTGAGCCGGAATTCGCGACCGTCCTCGGGATGATCAATTACGGTCACCGCGCACGCATCGCCCGCGGCTTTCAGGAAGGCGGCTTCGGTTCCAGGCTGAAAGCCATGTTTGTAGGAAAGGGAGCATGAAAGGCACGAGCCACAAGCGACACCAGTATCCCCCGAAATATGCACGTCTTTCCTTCGGGACCTACCTGTCCGATGTGGTTGAAGGGGTTTTCAATTTTAAGGAGTGAAGTATATGAGCAACGACATTCGCATCAGCTTTAACGAGGAAGCCCGGAACGACGCCAAGATCAAAGTCATCGGAGTCGGCGGAGGTGGCGGCAATGCCGTCAACCGCATGATTGACGCCGGCGTGGAGGGCATCGAATTCATCGTTGCCAATACTGACCTGCAGGCCCTGCGCCTCTCGCATGCTCCCGTCAAACTGCAACTCGGCGTGAAGCTCACCAATGGATTGGGGGCGGGCGCAAACCCCGAAGTCGGTCGCAAGGCCGCCCTCGAAGACTCCGACAAGATCATCGAAGCGCTCGAAGGCGCCGACATGGTTTTCGTCACCACCGGCCTCGGCGGAGGCACCGGCACCGGAGCGGCTCCCATCATCGCCTCGCTCGCCAGCGAAATGGGCGCACTCACCGTTGCGGTCGTCACCAAGCCGTTCACGTTCGAAGGCAAACGCCGCATGCAGCAGGCCGAGCGCGGCATCTCGGAGTTGATGGAATCGGTCGACACCACGATCGTGATCCCAAACGAGAAACTGCTCGCCGTCGCTGAAGATGCCGGCTTCTTCGAATCGTTCCGCATCGCCGATGACATCCTTCGTCAAGGTGTGCAGGGCATCTCCGACATCATTACGATTCCCGGCATCATCAACCGCGACTTCGCCGACGTCAAAACAATCATGGCGCGCATGGGATACGCCGTCATGGGCACAGCCACCGCGTGCGGCGCAAAACGCACCATCGACGCCGCTCAGCGCGCGATCGCCTCACCATTGCTCGAAGCTGGAGCCATCGACGGCGCACGCGGCATCCTCATCAATATCACCGGATCTACATCTCTCAAACTCGCCGAAGTGCAGCAGGCCTGCTCCATCATCCAGAGCGCCGCGCATGAAGATGCCAATATCATCTTCGGCGCTGTCATGGACGAGAAAATGAAAGACGCGGTAAAAATCACCGTCATCGCGACCGGTTTTCGCGAAGCCCCCAGCACGCGGCAGCGCCCGCAGGAGACCCGCATGTCATTCGCTGCTCAACATGACGATGCCATGGATTTCCCCGACCCTGTCGGCTCCCGCGACCCCAGGCCCGAGCCTCCGAAGCACATCATGTCGGAGCCCGACATGTCTCACGAGCAGATGTCGGACGAGCGCAGTTTTGCGGTAGAGTCCACCGCGGTGCCCGCCAACGAGCATGTCGCCGAAGTGGTCTCGCTCGATTCCATGCGGCCCGGCGTGATCGCCAATTTGTCAGCGAACTTTGAGCAGGATGATCTGGACGTTCCCGCATTCCTGCGCAAACGCAGCGACGTCATGTAAGCGAAAAGAGGTCTCAAAAATTCAGGCTTTCAAAGTTTCAACGTAGAAGCCGCATCGAGTTCGGCGCTAACGAAAATCGGTACGAATTTTTCGATTACGTTTCACATTGAAACTTTGAAACCTGACTTTTGAGCCTTCCTGTACGCAAACTTTTTCACTTTGGCACGTTCCTTTTCAGTAACGAGGTAATAGGTTACCGAAAGCATACGAACCCACGTAATCTCCGCGTATCTGGCTGTTTGGGAGTAGGTTAGATCTGAACGACAGTTTTTGCCGATTCAAACTTTAGCGTTGCCAGTCCATGGTAAGTGCCTTACTATCAGCGCAGTTCATCGATGGTGCCGGGTTACCAGCAGCTGGCAGCAAGCGTGCATCGAAGTTCTTACAGTCCACGGGAGTAAATTCAGCCGATGTTTAAGGGAAGCCATCTTCGTCTCGTTTTTGCTTTTTGCACATGCCTCGCTCTGGCGGGCGTGAGCTGGGCAGCCCACATCAACACGCACACGCCTACGAAATCGAAATCCCCAAAGAAAATCAGCGAGACGACACGTACCCGCCGCCGCTACCATCACCTGGCCCGCAGCCGCAGCCCGAAACCGATTCCCGTTTCTGCCACGACACGCCGCCATCATTACTACGAGCGCTTCCACATGAGTTCGTTTGTGCAGGATGACATCACTTCCGGCGACATCACGACCGGTGAGGATCCTGTCGTCCGCCGCGCTGCCATCGACGCTCTTGGGAACATGAATGGCACGGTCGTCGCTATCGAGCCCACCAGTGGCCGCATCCTCGCCATGGTGAACCAGAAGCTGGCTCTTTCCAGCGGCGCGCAACCCTGCTCGACCATCAAGCTATCGGTCGCTCTCGCCGCGCTCAGCGAAGGCCTGATCTCGAAAGACACTCCAGTCTCGCTTGGCGGCAACTACCGCATGAATCTCACCACGGCATTGGCGCACTCCAACAATGCCTACTTCGAAGCCCTGGGACGCAAGCTCGGCTTCGAAAAAGTCGCCTACTACGCGCACCAGTACGGATTGGGGGAACTCGCAGGCTTCGGCATCCCCGGCGAACAGCTTGGCGAGTATCCCGACGCCGTGATTCCTGAGCGCCTGGGCGGCGTTGGCAAGATGTGTTCTTTCGGTGAAGGCGTCTCCATGAC
>JASLEQ010000560.1 GCA_030151135.1 Candidatus Sulfotelmatobacter sp.
GGTGCTTTTTCGAGATAGCGGACCCCATTGATGTGGAGCGTCACATAGTCGTGCGTAACGTACATTTCCCGCGCTGCTTCTGCGTGGCTGCTGTCAGCGTCATCCAGCAATGGCGGGGAAAATAAAGATGCCAGATAAACGGCGGCGAATATCAACAAGAGTCCCAGATAAGATACCGCTCGCATCCGGGCGGACACTCTACATTCGTCTTCAGAGATTGTTGGCGTGAAAGTGGAACTCAATGGGAGTGGCCCTGTCCAAGGGTACAAAGTATAAGGGGCACCCGCAAGCTACACCTCTGATTCGGTCAATTTGTGGCGGGAGCAGCTTTTCGCCTCTGGAAAAATTGCCATTTATCCATTGCAGAGGGTACAGCGACGTCGAAAAACCCGACCATCATCTCATCTGTGGTCTGGTCTCCCCATACGACCGTCTTCGTCGGGTCGGGATTGTGAGGATTGTTTTTTGAGTTGTCGTACCAAGCCACCGCACGCAGCTTAGTTTCCGCTCTCAGAAATCGAGGGACTGCAAGTCTGTAACTTAACTGCCAATGAAAGTGGTAATTGACCCGAAGCAGGACTTCGATGCTGCCATCCTCGTGAACAAGGTCGTATTCGAATCGCTTACCCCTTAGGTGCATATGGGGAAAGAAGCTCAATAAGGTTGCGTCGTTGGGAAGCGTTCCCTGCAGCTGAACGCGAAAGTTGTCTGCGCCCGGAGGAATCATAAAGGCGTGATCGTTCAACTGCAGGGTGATCACCCGCTGCTTCGGAGGATTTCTTGCGAACACCATTCCGATGCTGGTTTGATCTTCCGCCGCCGTTCCGTTCGTGGTGTAGTGCATTTGAAACACGAGATCAGAACGTGCCGGGATGAATTTCGCCATACCGTCCGGCCATTCGTCGGGTGAGCTCCCCGGAGCGTATACAAGGAGCAGGTCGCTCGTAGTCTCGTGCGCTTGGCGTCTTTCAGCGGGATCAGTCAAGCTAGAAGCAGTGAACGGCCGGCCTACCGGGGCATGTCGCAACCATTCTGAATGTGGAGGGCGAATGTATACCACCGCATGGTGCACGTGCGTGGGACTACCCGGGCGAAACTCTGACATTTGCACCCATCGGTCCTCCATGAAATTCGTCGGAACAATTTCATAGGTGTAGTCGATTTCACCTTCCGACGGAATTCGCACCGGTCTGGGCATTCTCGCGACAAGATCAGGTTGAGGAATCGCCCAACCGGTGGACCAGCGACGTGGAGACGGAGCATCGGTTTCCTTTCCCGCGGGAGTAC
Organism: Candidatus Sulfotelmatobacter sp.; assembly: GCA_030151135.1. The sequence goes on from JASLEQ010000560.1 coordinate 1,288, forward strand.
CGTTCATCGCCCACGTTGAGAGCAGCGCAATCTGCTCGTCTGTGAGAGAAGGATCGTTCGAGAAGTGACCAAACCTGGGATCCGCAAACCAAGGGGGCATCATTCTGGTTTGGGTTGCATGAGCGATGGCGCTCGCCCAAGGGCGAGTTTGGTCATAAGTGACCAACGGCATAGGCGCAATCTCGCCTGCTCGATGACAATTTTGACAATGATCTTGCAGGATCGGCAGAACATCTTTATAGAAAGTAGCTGCCGGTGGCGCAGCTTCTCGTACCGGCGGGCTGCATTGCAGCCATATCGCACCGGCCAATGTAGAACTGAAAGCAGCGAGAACAAGTGCGACGCGCATCAAGTTCGTAAAAACTCCAGCGTGAGCGCCCAGGATTGGCTGGCAGCGTCAGGATTGTAAGCACTTCGTTCATTGCAGAAGAATGCATGTTCTGCCGTCCAGAAGACCGCATTGACATATGTTTTCCGCTCGGTCTCGAGAGCGTCGATGACGGCATTACGGTGCTCACGGGTAATGTGTTTATCCCGCCCTCCCCAGATCAGCAATGCTGGGCTATGCAGCCTCGATGCGCGATCGAGCAGGCCTGGCGCAATTCCTCCGCCATAGTAGGAAACCGCTGCGCGCATGGGTATGACCGAATTGGCCAGAAATGATATGCGGCCACCCATACAAAATCCAACGCACGATATGCGATCAGCTCGGACACTCGGTTGTGAGGATAGCCAGTCATAAGTAGCTCGAATATCTAGTTCGGCGCCTTCGTTCGTCACTGCCTGATAGTGTGGCTTCACAGAATCGAAATCTTTGTAATCGCCTTCGAATCCTTGGGGAGCTGTGCGATGGAAGAGCTCTGGAGCTATCGCGCAATATCCTTGCGCGGCAAACCGATCTGCCACATCGCGAATGTGAGAATTGACCCCGAACGCCTCCTGAAAAACCATAAGTCCTGGTTGAGCACTCGGTCCCTTCGGACGCGTCGTATATGCCCCCATCCGCGTGCCGTCAGCTACCTCGATTTCCACTTTTTCTCTTACGATTTCGTTCTCGTTCACAAGCTGTTCTTCCTTAGGCCTGCTTCAAGTCTCGCACAAAGACCGAGGTGATGGTGACCCACCACACAGCAGATTTCGGATAAAAGTGCTAAATTCAACAGTTTATGTCTGCCCCAAATTCGAACTTCGTCGGTGCCTGCAAGTCGCAGCCGGTTGACCGCACACCTGTTTGGTTCATGCGCCAAGCCGGACGCTACATGCCTGAGTACCGCGCCATCCGCAAGCAACATTCGTTGTTGGAAATCTGCAAGAAACCCGCACTCGCCGCTCAGGTAACGATCGAAGCGGCCGAAATCCTCGGCGTCGATGCCGCGATCATCTTTGCGGATCTGCTCCTTCCGCTTGAAGTTATGGGGCTGCCGTTTCATTTCTCGGCGGGCGAGGGTCCAATTATCGAAAAGCCAGTGAGAAACAAAGAAGACGTTTCCCGCCTCCGCACGGATCGTTGGTCCGAGTTAGGGTACGTTTCAGAGGCGGTAGCCCTCGTGGCCAAGCATTTCCAGGACCGGGTTCCGGTCATCGGTTTCTGCGGAGCGCCCTTCACGCTTGCGAGTTACATGATCGAGGGCGGAGGTTCACGGAACTACGTTCACGCCAAAAAAATGATGTACAACCAACCCGAAGACTGGAACGCTCTCATGGGAAAACTCGTTGCTGTGACCTCCGCATACTCCATGGAACAGGTCCGTGCTGGCGCCGATACGCTCCAGATTTTCGACAGTTGGGTGGGTTGCCTCAGCGTAGAGGACTACCGCCGATATGTTCTCCCCCATATCAAAGGCATGGTGCAAGAATTAAAGAAGACGGGTGTACCTATCATCTATTTCGGCACTGACAGTGCAACTTTGTTGTCCGCCATGAAGGAAACCGGCGCTGATGTGATTGGTTTAGATTGGCGGATCCCGCTAGATCAGGGTTGGGAACTCATTGGACACAAAACAGCCGTACAAGGAAATCTTGATCCCGTGTTGCTGTTTGCAGATTGGAAAGAATTAAAGGACCGCGCAGGGGACCTCATGCGCCGAGCCGGAGGGCGTCCGGGACACATTTTCAACCTGGGGCATGGAATTCTGCCCGAAACTCCAGTGGAGAATGTGAAAAGTCTGGCGCGATTCGTGCAGGAATATACTGCCGCACCTTCTGAATAACGCCGATAATACGCTCGGCGCAGCACGGCTTCAGTTCGTCGGATGTTAAGTAGTGCGGCGCAACTTCAGACTGGCGTTTAGCCTTGACCTCATCGAAAACGCATTAGCTTTGGCTCTCGGAGAGGTCATTGCCAACAATGGTGCAGCCTGACGGTTCGCGAGATCCCTCTCGTGGATAATCGAATTTGCCCTCGAGCGGCTTCCTCCTCTTGACGTTGGCCCCGGTAGCGCCCAGAATAAGAATTCGTCTATGAGGTGATTTCATGCTGGCGTATGTGTTCTTGCTCTTTGCGGTAGCTGTGCGATTCATGCCCCATCCGATGGCTTTTACCCCTGTCGGGGCAGCGCTTCTTTTCTTCGGGTCCCGGGCGCGGCTTCGGGAAATGTGGATTCCGCTGGCGCTGCTTGCCACTTCAGATATCTTGCTAACTACTCTGGTTTATCGTTATCCGTTCAGCTGGGATCATTTTGTGACCTGGGCGTGGTATGCGAGTATGTTGGGACTCGGTTCCACACTGAAGCAGAATTCCGGCGCGCCGCGGATCGCAGTCACAGCCCTGACGGGTTCGGTCTCCTTCTTCATAATCAGCAACTTCGCCGTCTGGGCTGCATGGGATATGTATCCGCGAACGTGGGCAGGGCTGATGACGTGCTACGAGGCAGCACTCCCTTTCTTCCGCCGAGGGGTAGAAGGAGACTTAGTATTCACGACAATGATGTTTGGCGCCCCAGTCCTTTTGCACGCGCTGGCTGGTCGGGTTAATAGGTCAAGACACAACCCGGCATCCGTGTAAGCGGAAGCATTATCGCGGATTGGAATTGGCGGTCTCGTCTTTCGCGGAGACCGCCGATTTTCTTTTGGATCGCATGGCGAATAGCCAGATCACCAATCCGACTTCGAGAATCGCTCCTGACATCAACATCCAATGCTGTTTGAATAACCCGCCGAAATGACTGATGATTTGCGGTCCGAACCAGAGCACCAGCACCGAGAGGACGAAGAAGCGCACGAACCGGCCCGCGAAAATCGCGACCATGAAATCGCGAAATTTCATCTCGAAAACCGCGGCACCGAGGACAAAAATCTTGAACGGCATCGGCGGCGGAAGCGTCCCCGGAAGCATCAGTGCCCAGAACTCATTGCGTTCGAATGATTTGTGGATCTTCTGAAAACGCTCTTCGCTGATGCGCTTGCGGAGCACCTTTTCCCCGCCAGCATAGCCGATCAGGTAAAGCGGGATGCTGCCGACGGCCGAACCCAGTGATGCCATGGCAACATAGAGGAGCATGCGATGCCTGTCTTGATAGACGTAACTCGCTACGATGAAATCCACGGGCATTCCGAGCAGGGCACTGTCGGCGAAGGCGATCACGAATACGCCCCAGATCCCGAGCACTTTCATCAGCCCCAGGAGCCACGCGCTGTAGCGTGCCACGATGTGTCCGATGTTCTTCAAGGCAAATATTTAGTGTACGTGAAGTGCGAGCGGGCTCGCATGGCGTGGCCACGCTCACTTCGAAATATCAGGGGTACAAAGTGCGGCTGATATGATCGCTTGTTTCGGAGGGTTGATGAGAACATTTGCAGTTTTATGCATGCTGATGCTCGCTGGTACCGCGGCCGCCCAGCAATATGACCTCGTGTTGCAAGGTGGTCGGGTGTTAGACCCCGAAACAAACCTGGACGCGGTGAGGAATGTAGGGATCCGCGATGGAAAAATTGAGCGAATCACAGCAGATGTCCTCTCGGGTAAGCGAGTCATCCCAGTTCGCGGGCTCGTCGTCGCTCCGGGGTTCATCGATTTGCACCAGCATGGGCAGGACCTCGCAAGCGGGCGTGTCAAGGCATCCGACGGAGTCACCACAGCCCTAGAGATGGAGATCGGAGTACCAGATGTTGACGGATTCCTAAAGGTTAAACAAGGGCATTCGTTGATTCACTATGGCACCACTGCCAGCCATCTTGCTGCGAGAGCACTAGTTTTTGGCTCACCCTTGCCCGATGGGACGATTTTGCCGAAGAGCGGTTCTGCAACGGATGAGGCCGCAACTCCAGAGCAGATCGAAAAGATTCAGCAGCGGCTCAGGGCACAACTGGACGAGGGCGCCCTTGGGATCGGAATGGGCATTCAGTACGCGCCGGGAGCGTCCCGACTTGAAGTCATCGACATGTTTCGGGTTGCAGGCGAGCGAAAAATGCCGGTCTATACACATATGCGGAGCGCAGGGCGAATTGATCCCGGCTCCTCTATCGAGGCGACCGAAGAAGTGATTGGCGCCGCAGCGATCACCGGTGCGTCCCTTCACATCGTTCATGTAAACAGCACGTGTTTGAGCGATTCGCTCGTTTGCCTGTCTCTGATTGAGGGTGCACGGGCACACGGAATCGACGTAACGACAGAGGCTTACCCTTACATTGCAGGGATGACTGCCGTGAATTCAGCGCTATTCAATCCCGGATGGCGCGAGAAGTTGGG
>JASLEQ010000570.1 GCA_030151135.1 Candidatus Sulfotelmatobacter sp.
CTAGTAGCTAATAGCTAGCAGCTAGAAGCCAGGAGCTAGAAGCTTTGTCTCACACCCTCCTCATCGACGCCGACGACACGCTCTGGGAGAACAATGTCTATTTCGAGCGTGCGATCGCTCGCTTCATTTCGTTCCTCAATCACCACGAGTTCTCGCCCGAGCAAGTCCGCGAAGTGCTCAACGACGTCGAGCGCGAATGCATCGTGAAGCATGGATACGGACTGCACAGTTTCGCCCATGCGCTCGTCGATACATTCGAACGGCTCAGCCCAAAGCCGGTGACGCCGGAACTCCACGCGCAAGTCATGAGCTTTACCGACATCATCCAAAATCACAATATCGAGTTCCTTCCGAAAGTTCCGGAAACTCTTGAATATTTGAAACAGAAGCATCGCCTGATTCTGGTGACAAAAGGCGCACACGAAGAGCAATCCGGAAAAGTAGAACGCTCAGGCGTCAGAAAGCACTTCGAATCGGTGGAGATCGTCGCCGAGAAGAATGCCGCCACCTACTCGCACCTCGCCGACAAGTACGACTGCAACCATGCTCACACCTGGATGATCGGCAACAGCCCTAAATCCGACATTAATCCGGCGCTGGCGGCAGGCATGAATGCCGTCTTCGTTCCGCATGGGGATACTTGGATTCTGGAGCATGAAGAAGTAAATGCCGCCCCGGAAGGACAAAAGCTGCTGATCGTCGGCCGATTCGCCGAACTCCGCGAGCACTTCTGAACTACTTGCCCGCAGCTTTCCTCAGGCGATCAAACAGGGGAATCGTCTCAACTGCGAATTCTCTCTGAAAGCGGCTAAAATCCAGCATCTGCGGGTTGCCCACAGCCTGGCCATCTCCCAGTCGTATGGTTACATTCGGATTGAGGCTCTCTACAAACCGCTTCAGATCGCCGACCAGAATGGCTTCGCAAGGAGCGTTGTAGATCGCATGCTCCGTGCGCGAAGCGGATAAGAGTGCAACAAGCATTTCCGCCACGTCGTCAACGTGAACCACGAGGATCTTTTCCGTTGCACGATAAGGAATGAAGATTTCAACGGGACGCCTCGACTTGAGTAGCTCGAAAATTTCGCTTCTCCATGCGGATGTTACGGAGTTAGATCCTGGTCCCACGACGCGCCCGATGCGCAAGCTTACAAAATCCATTCCGCCGTCTTCTCGAGAGGCTAATCCGCGCCCTTCGAGAAAGATTTTTGCCGCTCCGTAGGAATCAAGCGGGGTCGCGTCATCATCCTCGGAAACTACTCGACCGGCGGGATAGGTGCCGTAAACGCTCAATGAACTGCCAAATACAAGACGATGCACTCCTAACGACCGAGCCTCCGCGAGAACATTTATCCCTCCCTCAAAGTTCACCTCGAATGCGGTGACCGGGTCCTGATGTGCGGCGGTGGGCAGAATCGCGGCGAGATGGATAATGCTGTGGATGCGATGATCTCTGACCACGGATCGAAAACGAGGGCCCTTACTCACATCGCCTTCAACCTCCAGCCATCCCCGCTCCTCGTCGGCGGGCGCTGGGCTGCGATCCATCGAGATGACGGGATAACCTTTACACCGTAAAAGCTTCACCAGCGCACGGCCCACAAAGCCTCGTCCGCCCGTTACCAGCACTGATCTTTTCGCTTCGAGGGGCATGTCATTAGGCTGGAATCAGCGGTGTCACCTTATTTTCATTTTTGCCAGCGCATCAAACTAACCAACAAGCGGGTCTCGCGCCGTCTGTTTGCAGCGTGGTAGGCTCGTCTTGCTCTGCGAAACTGAACTCCACATCGCAAGGTGGCGATTCAGACTAACAATTTACGGCGGTTGCTGCACACAGTAGAAGCGCTTTCGGAACTCGGTCCGGCACTCACCGCGGAACGCGAGTTCTCGGAAACGTCGCGCCTCATGCTGTCTGCCGTTATGGAAGCGGCGGGCGCGCGCGAAGGGGCGCTTTTCCTGTTCAACGACAAGCCCGCCGTCCTGACCTCCGCGACAGCCCTGGGATTCGTGCTCATGCCGGATCCTGCGTTCATCCCGCTCCTCCCCAAGCACGTTCACGCGCTGACCGCCGCTCGTGGTCCGATCGTTCTGAATTCCTCGACGTACTCCGTGTTTCTCAGCTCGAACGGAAACGTCGCGCCCGAGTTGTTCAAGTGCCTGGCGCCTCTCAGGGCTGGTGGACGCCTGGCGGGAGTTATCGCTCTCGGCCGCCGGCCGGGAGATGCGCTTTACGAAGACAGCGAGCTCGACGCCCTCGAGTTGTTGTGCAGTTACGTTGCCCTCGCTGTTCAGAATCACTCGCTGACCCAAACGATAGCGCAGCGCGTCTCAGAGAACCTCCGCCTCATGGCGTCGCTGCACGGTTTCTATGACAATGCCCTCGAGGCATTCGCCACCGCAATCGACGTTAAGCACGTCAACATTCACGGGCATTCGTTGCGTGTCGGGCGTTACGCTGCCGCAATCGGCGACGCCTTGGGCATGGACCCGAACGACGTTGGCGCTTTGCGCAGCGCCGGATATCTACACGATATCGGTAAGGTTGCGGTCGACCGCCGGCTCTTCGGAAAGGCGGGAGCGCTCGACCCGGACGAGTTTCGCGAGATGGCGGATCACACCACCGTTGGACATCAGATCGTGAGCAGCGTCCAATTTCCCTGGCCTAAGATTCCAGAGTCGGTTCGCTGGCATCATGAGCGCAGCGATGGCTCGGGATATCCCGATCATCTGGCCGAATCCGAAGTGCCGATGCAGGTCCGGATCATCGGGGTGGCAGATTCCTTCGATGCCATGACCAGCGTCCGTCCTTATCGCGCGCCAATGTCTGTGGGCAATGCATTGAGCGACCTGGTGCGACTGGCTCCGGAAAAGTTTGATCCCAACGTGGTGCAAGCTTTGCTGATCCAAATTCGCCGGGAAGCGGTTGGCAGCAGCCGCACTCCGTTGCTCGAGAACGCTTCCATCAACATCGCGGCGGGAGACATCGATCACCTCGCCGCTACTTTGCAATACAAAGTCACCCGCGGCAAGGCTTATCTAACCTAGGCACACTGCGCCGCGAATCCCAGCAAACAAGTCGTTCTATCTGAACAGGTTGCAGACGCGGTTCGCCAATTCCTTTCAGCAACTTTTCCTGTCCACCGGGTTCATAATAGAAGCACCTTTTGCCGGGGAGTCCTCATGAAATCAAGCATGGCCAGGCTGGCCGTCGCCTTTTTCTGTTTAAGCCTCGCGTGCGCCGTTCCCGAACTGCGCGCCAAGAAGAACGACTCCAAGCCGGATTCCGCGTCCGAACAAAAGCGCGCGGTGCACGCTCTAAACCGTCTCACATTCGGTCCACGCCCCGGGGATGTGCAGAAAGTCATGGCGATGGGCGTCGATCACTGGATCGATCTGCAACTGCATCCCGAAAAGATCTCGGATGATGCTCTGCAGGCCCGCCTCGCACCCCTTCGTACACTAAGAATGAATGCCAAGGAACTTCAGGAGAATTTCCCTGATAACCAGGTCTTGAAGCAGGTCATGGACGGCAAACGTTCAATGCCTTCGGATCCGGAACGGCGCGCCATTTACCAGGTACAGATCGCCCGCTTTGAAGAGAGACAAGTGAAGCGTGAATTGCAACCCGCGGCGGCGCCGGCGCCCGCTTCGGTGCCCCAGCAGCCTGCGGCCAACGAAGGGGCCAAGACCGCCGAAGAATTGGCGGCAGCGGCCGCAGCTGCACCTGAGAGCATGCCGCCTGACATCGGCGCAATGGCTGGACCCTCCAAAGATGCTGGCGCGGAAAATCCGGAGCCGCAAGCCAATTCCGCAGATGAGAATTCGATGGTCGCCGCGAAGCCGAAACTCACTCCAGAGCAAGAGGCCGAAGCGAAGGCACGCGAAGATCGTCTCTATGCCGATCTGCAGGCGCAGAGTCTCGTCGACCTTACCCCCGATCAGCGCTTCAAGAAAGTTATGGCGATGTCGACTGACCAACAACTCGACCTCGCCGACTCTTTCCGGCGCGGAGGCGGAGAAGATTTCCTGACGGGCATGAATCCGAAGCAGAAAGAGACCTTGCTGGCGATGAACAATCCTCAGTTTGTTATTGCCGAGGAACTAAACCAGGCCAAGCTGCTTCGTACGATTTATAGCGAGCGTCAGCTCGAGGAAGTGATGACTGATTTCTGGTTCAATCACTTCAATGTTTTCATCGGCAAGGGCCCGGAACGCCTGCTGATCAACAACTACGAGCAAGAGGTCATTCGTCCGCACGCACTGGGAAAATTCGAGGACCTGCTTGTCGCCACCGCCAAGAGTCCGGCAATGCTGTTCTATCTCGACAACTGGATGAGTGTCGGTCCCGACTCGCCCCAAGCGCAAGGCGCACCCGCAGTGCGCTACGGTCCATATGGCAGACCGCACGTGGTGCGTCCCAGACAGCGTCGCAATAATGGATTAAACGAAAACTACGGCCGCGAGTTGCTCGAGCTGCATACGCTGAGCGTGAACGGTGGTTATTCGCAGCGCGATGTCACCGAAGTGGCGAAAGTGTTTTCCGGCTGGACGATTGAGAAGATCGGCGACGGGGCCTCATTCCGGTATGACTCAGCCATGCACGAGCCTGGACCGAAATTCGTGCTGGGACACAAGATCAAGCCCAAAGGGGAAGACGAGGGCAGGGAAGTGTTGCACATGCTCGCGACCAGCCCGCAGACGGCGCATTTTATCTCGTACAAGCTGGCGCAGCGCTTCGTTTCAGACGATCCGCCGGCAGCTTTGGTCGATCGTATGGCGAAGACCTTCGAGAAAAAGAAGGGCGACATCCGCGAGGTACTGGTCACGCTTTTCCAGTCGCCGGAATTCTGGTCGGATCAGACTTATCGCGCTAAGGTTAAAACGCCGCTGGAGTTTGTCGCATCGTCGATCCGAGCCACGGGTGCGGATGTTCAGGACGGGCTTTTCCTCGCCCGTCAATTGAACCGCATGGGAATGCCGCTCTACGGCTCTCAGCCGCCGACCGGATATTCCACCAAGGCCGATGCCTGGGTGAGTTCGTCCTCGCTGCTCACCCGCATGAACTTCGCGCTGGCCCTCACATCCGGCAAAATCCGCGGCGTCAATGTCGACGCTGCTCAGTTGGCGGGCGACGCATCCGCCGCTGATACCAATGCAACGCTGGCTGCGATGGAGACGAAGATTCTCGATGCAGACGTCTCAAAGCAGACACACGATTCGATCCTGGCGCAGTTATCCGAGCCGGAAAAAAGAGGCGGCGGAAATAATCCGCAAGCGAAAGCCTCCGGCCCAAGCACCATGGCAGGCCTGCTGCTCGGTTCGCCAGAATTCCAGAGAAGATAGCGGCTAGCTAGAAGCCAGGAGCTTTCTATGTCCATCACTCGTCGGATTTTTCTTCGTAACGGTGCATTAGCCGTGGTTGGCACGGCAGCGCTGCCGGGTTTTCTCAAACGGGCGGCGTTCGGAGCCGTTGAGAATGGCGGGAGAACCAAGCGCCTGGTTGTAATTTTTCAACGCGGCGCCGCGGACGGGTTGAACATCGTGGTGCCGCATGGGGAGCCGCAATATTACGCCATGCGGCCCAGCATCAACATCCCGCAGAAAGCGGTTCTCGATCTCGACGGATTCTTCGGCCTGCATCCTTCACTTGCCGCGTTTCAGCCTTTGTGGGAGCAACGCCATCTTGCAATCGTGCACGCCGCGGGATCACCTGACACGACTCGCTCCCATTTCGATGCCCAGGATTTCATGGAGACCGGTACGCCCGGAGTGAAGGCGACAGAGGACGGTTGGCTGAATCGTTCGTTGCGCAATCTTACGACAGGGCCGCAGGTCTCTCCATTTCGCGCCATCGCCCTCGGGCCATCGGTGCCGCGCATCCTGAGCGGCGCCGAACCATCCGTCGCGATGAACAACATCAATGATTTCTCCATTGGGGGCAAAGGTCCCAAGCTCTCGCGTGCCGCCAGCGCATTTGAAGCAATGTACGACCACTCCTCCGATGCGGTTCTGCATGGGACAGGCGAGGAGACGTTTGACGCCATGAAGATGCTGCGCTCGGCGGACCCGGGCCAGTACGCTCCGGCATCGGGCGCGAGCTACCCGAAAGGTCATTTCGGCGACAGCCTCCGCCAGCTCGCGCAACTCATCAAAGCGAACTTGGGCGTTCAGGTTGCATTTGCCGACATTGGCGGCTGGGACCACCACGTCAACGAAGGCGCGGTGCAGGGTCAGCTTGCCAATGTGCTGACTGAATTCTCGCAATCGATTGCCGCCTTCTGGACTGATCTTGGCGATCTGGGCGAAGACACGGTGGTCGTTACGATGTCGGAGTTTGGCCGCACCGCGCGCGAAAACGGAAATCGCGGCACCGATCACGGGCACGCCAACGTAATGTTCGTTCTTGGCGGCCCCGTACGCGGTGGCAAAGTCTACGGACGCTGGCCCGGGCTCGATCAGTCGCAACTGTATGAAGGCCGTGATCTCGCGCTCACCACTGATTTTCGTCAAGTGATCGGCGAAGCCGTCTCACGGCATTTGGGCAATCCAAATCTGCAAACCGTGTTTCCGGGATTCGATGCTTCCGGCAAGTTCCTGCGCTATTTGGGGTAAGTCAGGCTCGAGTGCCGGCGGACGCATTCATCCGCGGCTGTGAAGGCTGAGTCAAGCGGTTCGTTGCAAGTAGTCGGGCACGTGCGTGCGTGTGTAGTCAATCCACGCTTCGGCTACCATGAAGGTCGTCGTGAATCCGAGCCAGAAGGCGATTCCGAAGAATTCATGAGGCGTGAGCCTTCGAAACGCAAAAAAGGCGCCTACGATCGGACGCGTCGTCGCCACCCCTAGCCCCACAGCATAGGCCCGAATCATCCACTCACGATGGCGCGCAATCTCTCTTCGCCGCGCCAATAAAAAAGCTTGCACCAGGCAAATCAGGAAAACAATCGCATACAGAGTCGTTGCCGCGGTTTCATTCGGTCCACCAATGTTCATCTTGTAGCTCATTACCAGTGCTGAGATCCCGATGACGAGGCCGAGCGCAACGAGGACGCGCCCGCTCCAGCGATGAAAGCGCAAATGCCGTTGCCGCACTCCGGGCATGAACTGCACCATGGCCAATACTAGGAACAGAGCTCCCGGCAGAATGTGTACCAGCGTCAGCAGGTCGTGACGGGCGAAGCCGGAATCCAGCGCGGCTGCTGGGATTGCTTTACCGCTGCCTAAGCTTCCGGGGACGAGCAGCACAATTGTTCGTCGCGCCACCGCCGCGAGTCCGATCAGGACCAGGACAATAACTCCCGCCCATACAGCTCGTCTTGCAGTCGGGGATGAAGCCACATTCATACCTCAAATCAGCTTTGCATTTCATTATACAGCTTGTATTATTAAATTTGTAAACCTCGTGAGTCCAAGAGCTTACAAGATGGGTCGGCGCCAGATGGCCGCCGACCAGACGCGTGCGCGCGTGCTCGATGCCGCTCAAAAACTGCTGTTGGCGAATGATTTTAGCGAGTTCAGCATGGAGGCTGTGGCCAAGGCTGCCGGTGTTTCGCGGCTCACGCTCTACTATCAATTCGATTCCAAGGCTGGACTGCTCGAGGCGATCTACAGTTCGATCGCGAGAAATGGACAGCTGCAGCGGATCCCGGACGTCTTTCGTTATGGCAACGTTCCACTGCAGAAATTGCACGAGTTTTTCGAAATCTTCGTGCAGTTCTGGGAGTCACAGCGGGAAGTAATCCGCAGGCTGCATGCGCTGGCAGCAATCGATCCCGAAATCGGCAAGGGATTGCAGGCGCGCAATGAACGCCGCCGCAACGCGCTGAGCGTGCTCGTCGACCAGTATTCCGTCTCGGCTTTATGGATCAAGATCAGCGAGCCGTTGGTGATCGACAAGCTGCAGATGCTCAGCAGCTTCGAGACGTACGACGCGCTTGCGATCCACGGAAGAACTGCCGACGATGTTTATCAAATCCTCAGAAAAATGGCGGACGAAGCCCTTCTCATCTCGCCCCGGCCTGTTTTCAAAGCGGATCCGATAAAGATCGAACCCAAGCGGCGACGAACCAGAAGGCCGAGGTAACTCTCTTTTTTGGATTGGTGCTCTGGGAATCAGATCTCGATGAGGACGTCGCCGTCTTCGATTTTCAGCGGATAGACAGCGAGCTTTACATTCCGATCATGTGCGGACTGCCCGGTTTGCGGATCCCAGGCCCACGCATGCCACGGGCAGATGACCTTGCCATTTTCGATCATGCCTTGTCCGAGCGGGCCGCCGCGGTGCAGGCATGCGTTGTCCATGGCAGAGAAGGTGCCATCGACGTTGGCAACGCAGATTTCTTTATCGCCGCACTTAAATTCTTTAGCTTCATTCGCGGCGGGCAGTTCGGATTGAGTGGTGAGTTTGACGAAATTACCCATAGGTTCAATAAAGTTGTAGGCGTTACCTTCTGCTGGGAGTGAAGGGCGTTTGCTGACAGCGGATAACTGACTGCCGACAGCTATTTCGGTTGCAGTGTCTGCGCGATCATCACCTGGCGCTTGAAGTTTTCGAGCATATTCGGATCGAGGCGGACTTCGGTGGGCTTCTTCGCCAGCGTCATGGTGTCGATCTTATCTTGCAGCTTCAACAGCGCGTAGAACAGGTTTTCGGGACGAGGCGGGCATCCTGTCACATACACATCGACCGGAACGATCTTATCCACGCCTTGTAACACTGCATAGGTATTGAACGGTCCGCCGACCGATGAGCACGCGCCCATCGAGATCACCCATTTGGGGTCAGGCATCTGATCGTAAATGCGTTTCACCACCGGCGCCATCTTCAAAGTGACTGTGCCAGCCACGATCATCAGATCGCTTTGGCGCGGGCTGGGACGGAAGACCTCAGAGCCGAATCGCGCAATATCAAACCGCGAGGTAGAAGAGGCGATCATTTCGATCGCGCAGCAAGCGAGGCCGAATGTCATCGGCCAAACCGCCGATTTCCGCGCCCAGTTGAAGACGTAGTCGACCGTCGAGATCAGAAAATTTTTCTCGAACTTGTTTTGCAGCCAGGCCATTTCAACCTCGTTTCAGCCAGCCTTCAAAGGCGTACCCAGCAGTCTAGGTAAGGTAGGAACGGCTGTCAATGAGGCCGCAACGGTCGTGATTCTGAAGTCCAGACCACGCAGGCTCAAGAACTGGTCCTGGTGTGTTTACTTGCCGCCATTGCTGCGGGCATAGGCCTTGGCGCGTTCGCGCTCGCGATCCTGCAGCGCGAGCAAAACAACGCGCAGCATCTCGTCCCATGGTGCGGGCTTGCCGGTCCAGATTTCGAACTGGCGCGCCGCCTGGTGGACGAACATTTCGATGCCTGGGATGATTTGCGCTCCGCGCTCTTTCGCCAGCTTCAGCAGTCGTGTTTCAGCCGGATCGTAGACCATGTCGAACACGAAGCGTGCGTTGATCTCTTTGTCCTGAAGCGGCGTTTCCCGCGTATTGCCCATCCCGACTGGAGTGGCATTGATGATCACGTCGAAGGCCAGTTTCTTCAGTTCCGGACGCTTCACCAGTCGCGCTCGCGCCTGGTGCGCCAGCTTCTTGGCGGGAGCGAGCGAGCGGTTCAGGATGTAGACTTCGGAGCCGCGCTCTTTCAGTCCGAAGACAGCTGCGCGCGCTGCGCCGCCCGCGCCGAGGACGAGAATCTTCGCGCCCTCCAGCGTATTAAGCCGACGCTCCAGCGGACGCACGATCCCAGCCGCATCGGTATTGAATCCGTAAAGTTTGCCATCCTGCGCCCGCACCACCGTGTTGCAAGCGCCGATCTTGGTCGTATGCGAGTCGGAGTTGTCCAAGTAGGGAAGGATGGCTTCCTTGTACGGCATGGTTACGCTGATACCGTGGATCGGGATCTCGCGGACACACGTCAGAAGATCCTTCAAGGTTTTCGCGTGAAGCGTCAGATAAACACCGTTCACGTTCTCGCGGCGGAAGGCTGCATTCATGATCGCCGGCGAAAGCGAGTGTGCAATGGGATCGCCTACCACTCCGTAGACCTTGGTCGCGACATCGATCTGATCGATGCGGTAGACGTTGCGCAGTTCTTGGGCCGAGATCTGTCCTGGAGCGGTTTCCTGGCCTGCTCCCGCCGATGCAAAAGTGAAGACGCTGCCGGCGCGTACGGCGAGCGCGCGGCTGATGACGCCTTGCTCGCCCATGCACATGCCCACCAGGGAGTGCCGGTCGCCTTCGCGAGCAAGAAACTTGATCATCGTGACATTGTCAGCAAGGGTAGTTGCAGTGCTGACGACCTTGTAAAAATCCGCTGGGTAGGCCAGCATTTTCTGAAGCGTCTCGTCGAGCTTCTTTGTCGCACGAAAGTCATGAAACGAAAGGATTAAGCCAGCTTTCGAGCGGAGCTTCTGCAGTTGTTCCGGCTTGCATTTGAGAGCACTCTGAAGCTCTACGTCGACGACCTGGCATCCCGCGGCCGCGGCCTTGCCGAGAACGTCGAATTGCGAGGCGATGGAGCCTCGGAACTTGCCGCCGCTGGCCACGCGTCGACAGGTGGCGATCGCCATGCTTCCCATGTGAGATTCAAGGAAGCGCTTGATGCGAGGCATCGCCAAACCGGGCTTGGGAAGGTAGTCTAACCTGAACTCGAGGAAGGGGTTATCACGAACCAGTGCCTCGGCCTTGTCGAGCATTTCGTTGGGATCGGCACCAAAGACTGCGACGCACACCCGCGGAAGTCGATGCGGCAACAAGCGAGGTGCAAATGGGGGAGCGGAATTCATCTTTTGGTGGTCCCAGCCCGAATTCGTTCAACAGTGAACGAACGGCGAATTATTACAGGCCCTTAATTATTTATGCAACAAGGGATTAAGGATCGCTTCAAAAATTCCCCCCAGAGTGCGCAACACCCTCGTAACCTTGACCCTCCCTTACCAGCTTGTTACCTTCCGCTTGAAGCCTTTCTTTTCTGGCATTTAACTGGGGAGAATCGTGTCCGCGAGGGCTCTTCTCCGGAGGTAACATGAAGAAAACAGGACTGTTGATGTTATTGCTGGCAACCGCCGGTTGGGCGCAGAGTCTGCCGCAAGAGAGATTGCCCGACAAGACCGTGCCGGATTTGGCATCGGTGCAGGCGCCGGATGGCACGGTGCCGACCTCGAACAGCTTTCCCGTCGAGCGGATTCCGACGCCTACCTATGCAGATCTTTACTGTGCGGGATTCATCAGCAAGCATGTCCTGCCCGATGCTAATTATATTGCCGGCGGTCTGGAGACCCCGACGACCACGAAATTCAACCGTGGAGAAATCGTTTACCTGAAAGGAACCGGGTACACGCCGGGCGCAGAGTACGAAATCATCCGTGCGCTCCAGGACATAAACAAATATGAATTGTTCCCCGGGCAGACAAAGGTCCTGAAAGAGGCGGGCCAGCCCTATGAAGAAGTGGGCCGCGTGAAGATCATTGACATGCGCAGCAAGATCGCAATCGCGCAGGTCGAGTATTCCTGCGATGGCATCAACCCGGGCGATGCGGCGATTCCGTTTGCCGAAAAGCAGACGATTCCTGCGCACGGCCCGATCCGCTTCGATCGTTTCCTTCCGGCCAGCAGCAGCAAGGTTTCAGGCCGCATTGTGATGGCGAAGGATTTCGATTCGCAGGTTGGAACCGGCCAGAAGGTTTATCTGAACATCGGATCGAACCAGAACGTCAAGATCGGCGATTATTTCCGCGTGGTGCGGTCGTATGAATCCGACTTGAAGGATCCAGTTGACTCGCTCTCTTTCCGCGCAGCGATTGCCGAAGACACGCAGAAAAAAATGCCTTCGTTCGATCCACAGCTGTTCGAAAAGGGAAATGGTCCCGTGATTCACGTACGCGACCTGCCGCGGCGCGCGGTTGGCGAGATGGTGATCCTGGGCGTGACCGATACCACGGCAACCGGCATGATCGTCTTCGCCAACGAGAACGTGATGCCCGGCGATGGCGTGGAATTTGACCTGCTGAACAACTAGTTTCTCCGCTAGCAGTCCCAGACCGGGGACGGGCAACCGTCCCCGGTTATCTTTTTTCCCCGAACACTTCCGCAGAGAACGCTTCAATCGTCGCGCCAGTTTGCCACGCGTCGGGGGGGAGGCCTGCCTTGCGGCAGGTCTGCTCGAGGAAGGTGGTGCGGTCCCAGTGATGTTCAATGGGAACTTGAGGCAGTAGCAGGCCCCTGCGGAATCCTGCGGTAATAAGCAGCCCGTGACGGCCGACCTCCACCGCTTCGGGAGCGATGGGCTGCGGAACGGAGAGAATGCTCAGTTCGATCTGAAGATTCCGAGCCTCGTCGAGTGCCACCGGATGGAACCGGGTATCTTCGAAGGCTGCAGCTCGAGCGGTTTCAGCCACGGCAAGGTAAACCGATCCGACGGGCAACACGTACCCGACGCATCCGCGAAGATTGCCATCCAGATAGAGCGAGGTGAATGCGCCGCGAGGTTCGGCGAGATGTGGCGAGGGTGGGTCCAGCGAAATCTTTCGGTCTTCGACGGCGGCGAGAATTGATTCGTGCGCCAGACAGAGAAGAAGCTGCCGCTCTTCTTGCGAGAAGTTACCCGACACATCGCTCGCGGGTTCAGACGGACTAGGTCGAGGCAGCGACATCACGATCGGCTTGAGGCGGCGTAACTGGCTTGCGGCGGCGGCTCAGGATGAAAGCACGGCGGCGGCGCTTGACCACGCGGCGGTCAATCTTGGACCAGAAAGCCACAAAGTAATCGATGGCGGACACCAGAGAGACGCATACCATGAACCAGATCGCACCCAGGGCGATCCAGTGGATGGGGAAAATGTAATTACCGTAGATGGGCCATTCCTTCCAATGATGATCGAGAATGACCGCGACCACGGACACGATCTGGACCACCATCTTCAGCTTGCCAAGGCCGCTGGCCTCGATGGTGAAGCCTTCGGAGGCCGCGATCGAGCGTAGCCCGCTGACCAGAAATTCGCGCCCGATGACGACGATCGCAACCCACGCCGGCACCAGGCTGGGGTTCAACTGCACGAGAACGATGAATGCCGCTGCGATGAGGAGTTTGTCGGCCAGCGGATCGAGCAGAATACCAATCGTGGTGATCTGATCGCGCTTACGCGCCAGGTACCCGTCAATTCCATCGGTCATGGCAGCAGCGATGAACAGAGCGGATGCCAGCAATTCCTTCATCCCGTGCTCGCTGCTGAAATGCGAACTGGAGAGAATCCAGATCAGCAGAGGGATGCTGAAAATGCGGCTCAGCGTAATGGAGTTCGGAAGGTTCACACCACTGGACGGATTCCGGCGGCCATTACCGGAGGACCTCGGTTGATTATCCTCCACGGCGATGGGGAACGCAATGCAGGGGGAAGTGAGCCCAGGAACAAGCCTCGTCTGAAGCCTGATCCCAGGCCTTGTTGGGTCCACTTCGAAGCTGCTACTTTGCTGCAGCGGCTTTCGGCTGTTTGGCGATGATCAGGTCCTTGATCTTGTCATAGACAGACTGTGGAATGATCTTTTTCTGCACGAGTTGATTCTTCGCACGATAAGGGCGTCCGGCGACGATCTTCTGGGAATAGGCATCGCCAATGCCGGGCAGGGATTTCAGCTGATCCAGAGTGGCAGAGTTGATGTCAAGCTTCTCCGCCATGTTTTGCGCGGCAGCCATTGCCGATGACGTGCTCGAGGGGACCGATTGGGCCCCGGCCGCGCCACCGATCAGCGAAAGGGCGAAGACCAGCACCGCAATCTGCGCCATCAATTTATTCTCAATTCGATTCATGATTTCCTCCTTGAGCCAACGGGGTGACCATGTCTACCACCTCGCGAGCCATGGGACCCGTTTAGGCATAGATCCCGCGCTGGCGAATCGTATACGCCACGCGGTCAATCGCCAGCATGTATGCCGCGATCCGATTGTTCACGTGGTGAGTCTCAGCGTAGCGAACCACGTCGTCAAATGATGACTTCATGATCGTTTCCAGTTGCTCGTTGACCACGGATTCCTTCCAGAAATATCCCTGTCGGTCTTGCACCCATTCGAAGTAGGAAGTGGTGACGCCGCCGGCATTGGCCAGAATATCGGGGATGACGAACACGCCCTTATCGGCGAGCACGTCGTCGGCCGCCGAAGTTGTGGGCCCGTTCGCACCTTCCGCCAGGATGCGGCACTTCACGCGGTCGACGTTACGGCTGGTGATGACGTTCTCGGTCGCGGCGGGAATCAGGATTTCGCATTCCGTGACAATCAGGTCGGCAGCATCGCACTTTTCGGCGCCGGGGAACCCGTGCACGGTTCCGTTCTTCTGGCGGAATTCGATCAAAGCCTTGATGTCGATGCCGTTCTGGTTCAGCAGGCCGCCACCGACCTCGGCGATGCCGATGACCTTGTATCCGGCTTCGTGCATTAATTGGGCAGCGTTTGAGCCGACGTTGCCGAATCCTTGCACGATGACACGGGCGCGGCTGCGGTCGATATTCAGTTTGCGGCAGGCCTCATCACAAACGATCATGACACCGCGTCCGGTGGCCTCGCGGCGGCCGCGGGAGCCGCCAATATTAATCGGCTTGCCCGTCACCACGGCGGTAACTGTCTGTCGCATGTGCATGGAATAGGTGTCCATCATCCACGCCATGATCTGTTCGTTAGTATTAACGTCGGGAGCCGGCACGTCTTTTTCCGGCCCGATGAATTCGATCAGTTCGGCGGTGTAGCGGCGCGTCATGCGCTCCACTTCGCCCATTGACATCTTGTGCGGATCGCAAATCACCCCGCCTTTCGCGCCGCCAAACGGAATGTTGACGACGGCGCATTTCCAGGTCATCCAACTGGCAAGAGCGCGCACTTCGTCGAGCGTGACATCGGGAGCGTAACGAATTCCGCCTTTTGCGGGCCCGCGCGCGATGGAGTGCTGTACGCGAAATCCGGTGAAGACTTCCAGGTGGCCATCATCCATCTGCACGGGGATGTGTACGGTGATCTCGCGGTTCGGATAACGCAACACGCGCCACAGGCCTTCATCGAGGTTCAGTTTCTGGGCAGCAAGATCGAAGCGGGCGCGCTGAGATTCCCACGGATTGGATTCTTTGTCCACGTGGGGAGGTGTCGTCACTGTCGTCATAAAGGTAGTCTCCGGAATCAGGGCAGGTAAGCAGTCCGCGACTGCGAGGTTCGTTGCCGGGCAAAAGTGGGCAAACGTTCAGAGTATATGAGGCAGAGAGGCGGGTAAGCAAGCGACCGACCGGTTGGAAGTGCTCGAGAAAATAACCCGTAAGGAGGTCAGCAGTCGGATCCCCGGACACGAATCGATACGGTGTGCAGTCGTGCTCCAACCTCTTTTAGTCCAACGCGCCGGAGAGTTCCACATGCGCTCATTGCTCGTTCCGCAATGGCATGCAGTGGGAGGAAAGTTCGGCCCTTGTATAATCGCGAACTATCGAGAATCCACAATGATTACGGTGGCCCGCGAACTCCTGTCCTCGTCTGGAATTCCTCGCGCTCTCCGCTGCGTGGGTGTCTCATTGCGCGATTTGGCACATAAGCAGGGAATGCTGCTCGACGGCGAGGATGGTAATGTAACTCGCTTCACCTCATTGTCCGGCTTGGAGGAGCGGGGTGGAATTGCAGTGACGTACCTGTCATCTGCGCGGTACGCCGATGAGCTTCGTGAGGGGGACGATGTTGCGGTGGTCACTCGCCGTGAGCTGAAATCTCTGCTAAAAGCGGGAAATGTAGCGCTGATTACCGAGGGCCATCCGCACGACGTTTTTTACACCGCTTTTATGGCAACGGTGGAGCAAGGACACTACGAGCGGTTGGAAACTTTCATCAGTCCAAAGGCTAAAATTCATCCGACGGCTGCGATTGCAGAAAACGTGCATATTGAGTCCGGCGCGGCGATCGGGGCCGGCGCGGTGATTCTGCCAAATTCGTATGTTGGTGAGAGTGCCGTAATCAAGGCGAATGCCACCGTTGGAGGGGACGGCTACGAGAATGCGATGATTCGAGGCAGACGAGCGCTCGTATCCCACGCCGGCGGCGTATGGCTCTCGGAAGGCGTACACGTCGGATCGTCAACCTGCATTGACAAAGGTTTGTTTGGGGATTTTTCGTTCGCCGGACAGGGCACGACGATGGATAATTTAGTTCAGTTCGCTCATTCCGTCCGAACCGGGAGAAACTGCTCGCTCACCGCTTGTTGTGAACTTTCGGGAGCCGTAGTCCTGGGAGACGGTGTCTGGCTAGGGCCTAACGTTTCTGTGGACCAGGGGTTGAGACTTGGCGACCATTGTTACGTGGGCACCGCAGCTACCGTGAAGAAGAACCTGGCCCCGTACTCGATGGCGTATGGGTCTCCGGCTAGAGTGATGGCCCATGCTTGCGCATGCCGTGCGAAGTTGGAATTCGAAAATGGGTTCGCCGCATGCGCCAACTGCGGAGAGAAATATCGGCAGGATGCCGACGGTTTGATACAGCGTGCTTAGCATGGAGAAACTATGGGGGCGCCTGGCGGTCGAACCGGTATTTGTCCTGACAGCAGATCAGGATTGGGCGCCGGAGTGGGCCAATCAGATTTTTCTCGACAAAGTTGCGTACTGGAATTTGCCAGTTCATGTCTTCCGCACAAGCCCATC
>JASLEQ010000603.1 GCA_030151135.1 Candidatus Sulfotelmatobacter sp.
CGCCTGAAAGACATTGCCGACCATTTCCTGATGCACAACCGCCCCATCGTGCGCGCTTGCGACGATTCGGTCGTACGCCTCACCCGAGGCCGCGCCGGCATCCTCCGCCGCGCCCGCGGATACGCGCCGCTCGGAATCCGCGGGCGCGGCGGAGGATGCCGGCGCGGCCTCGGGTGAGGCGTACGACCGAATCGTCGCAAGCGCGCACGATGGGGCGGTTGTGCATCAGGAAATGGTCGGCAATGTCTTTCAGGCGAGTGGCGGCTTCGTCGTTGGCGATCGCAATAGGCTCGTCGCTGCGGTTGCCGCTGGTGGCAATCAAGGGGAATGCGCACTCAAGCATCAACAGATGATGCAGCGGTGAGTAAGGCAGCATTACACCGAGATACGGCGAGCAGTGCGCGACGTTCGAGGCGATATCTGTACCCGGCTTTGGACGCAGGAGAACGATGGGCGCCGCTTGCGATTCGAGTAGTTCCTGCTCTGCCGGACTGATCACACAGTATTGGCGCGCCATTTCGAGCGATGGCATCATGAGCGCGAAGGGCTTCTCTTCGCGATGCTTGCGCTCTCGCAGTCGTGCTACCGCAGCGGGCTGACGGGCATCGACGAGAAGTTGGAATCCACCAATGCCTTTGAGCGCAACGATATTTCCTGCGACCAGTGCGGCGGCAGTGTCGGCAATCGAGCCGTCGAGCTTCGGCCCGCAGACCGGGCATGCGTTTGGTTGCGCGTGGAAACGGCGGTTCGCCGGGTTCTCGTACTCTGCGCGGCATGCCGGACAGAGAACAAAACCCCGCATTGTTGTGTTAGGGCGGTCGTAGGGAATGTCGACGACGATGGTGTAGCGCGGACCGCAGTTGGTGCAATTGGTGAAGGGATAGTGATAACGGCGATTCGCGGGATCGAGGAGTTCGCGGCGGCAGTCGTCGCAGGTGGCAAGATCGGGGAGGACGTTGACGGACTTCGCGGAATCATTCTCGCTGTGATGGATTTCGAAGGCGGTGAATCCCTGAACCGGCAGCCGGACCGATTCGCGGGCGGTGATGACAGAGGCTTTTGGAGATTCGGCTTCGATCCGCTGCTCGAAGCGCTTGAGTTCGTCGCTGGTGCCTTCGACTTCGACGACTAATCCTGAGGATGAGTTGAGGACCCAGCCATTCAAGGACATCTCGGTTGCGAGCCGGTATACGAAGGGTCGGAAGCCAACTCCCTGTACAGCGCCGCGAAGGGTTAGGCGAAGG
This sequence comes from Candidatus Sulfotelmatobacter sp., assembly GCA_030151135.1. Next base: position 1,245 of record JASLEQ010000603.1, read on the forward strand.
CGCTGCTTTGCGGGTTGAGTGCTTACCGACATGACAGGCTGATTCTAAGCTTCAAGCGAAACCTTAATCACGAAGGACCCGAAGGTTCACGAAGGACGTCGCTTATTTGAGAGGTACTCTTGAACGATCTGCTCTACCTTCGCCACCAGATCCGGAGTCGCTGCCTCGACTGGGTCAGAAAGAAGATCGCCGTGGTCGAAGGTTTCGCCGGCGATAGTAAGGACGAAAGCTTTCGGCACCTCGTGGTAAAGCTTGCGGGCAAGATTGAGAATCCTGGCGGGCGAGTAGACGTGAGAGCACTGGCTTGCCTGATCTTCATCCCTTGAGCGCTGCGAGATCTCCTTGACTCGAATTTGACCCGTCTGGGTGTTTTCAGCAGCATCCGGACAAGCTGCGTCCAGGAAGAGGATGAGGTCGCGATTTCGGGCTGCGTCTGCCAGTTCAGGGGCGAGTTGGTGGAGGCGCAGGATCTCGACTTCGGATTCGGGAAAATTGCGTTCGAGCAAATCGGCGGCGCGCCAGGCGACGCCATCGTCCGAGCGCAGCGGGTTGCCGTAGGCGATGATAAGAACCCGGGCCATCAATGGAGTTTATCTTTAGCGAGACGTTAGCGAGGCGACCGTCACCGGACACCTGCGGCCCGAAACTGCCGGCCCGCCGGACAGCGAGGCGGCTGTCCCCACTCACTTCATGCTATTTCCGCGCAATCTTGTCGAGCACTTCGCCCTGAGGGCCGAGGAGTTCGATTTGCAGCGCCATCTGGCCCACGGCATGGGTTGAGCAGCTCAAGCAAGGATCGTAGCAACGAATGACGGCTTCCACGCGGTTCAACATGCCTGGCGTGAGTTTTTTCCCGTGGACGTAGTGCTTCGCCACCTGGAGGACGCTGCGATTCATCGCCAGATTATTGTGTCCGGTGGCGATGACCAAATTCACCCAGCGAATCAAGCCCTGCTCGTCGATCTTGTAGTGATGGAACAGCGTGCCGCGCGGGGCTTCGCAGGCACCCACACCCTCCATGGCATTGGGTCGCGCCAGAGCGCGAACGTGCTTCGAGAGGATTTCGGGGTCATTGAGAAGGCTCTCGAGGCGCTCGATGCAGTAGAGGATCTCGATGAGCCGCGCGTGATGGTAATGGAATGAGCTCAGGACTGCGGTGCGCTGCAGTTCGTGGAATTCGGCGAGTTCCTGATCGGCCCGAGGCGTGCCGCAACGATCGGCGACGTTCAAGCGGGCCAGTGGACCTACGCGGTAAACGCCGTCGGGAAATCCCTTCGGCTTGTAGTACGTGGATTTCAGGTAACTCCAGGGCTCGACCTTCTCGCCGATGTAGTCGGAATATTGCGTCGGGTCGAGATCGTCGGCGACCACGTGGCCGGATGCGTCGACAATGCGCAGCTTGCCGTCGTAGAACGTGAGGCCATTGTCCTGTTTAACGATGCCCATGAACATCGTGGGAAAGTTGCCGAAAGTGGAAATCTCTTCCCGGAAGCGCTCCTGCGTGGACTTGAACCACTCGAGGGTGCGCTCGGCGATGGCGAGAGCGTCGGGCAAGGACCAGAGAATGGCATCACGATTGGCTTCGGTGAGAGGCTCGCTGACTCCGCCGGGGACAATCCAGGCGGGGTGGATGCGCTTGCCGCCGAGGCGTTCGATGATCTTCTGCCCGAACTGGCGAAGCTTGATGCCGTCGAGCGCAAGTTCTTTGTTGGCTTCTGCGACGCCGAAGATGTTGCTCTTGGCCGGGTCGGCGTCCATGCCGAAGAGCAGGTCGGGCGAAGACAGATGAAAAAGGCTGAGGGCATGAGACTGCGTGACCTGGGCAAGGCCGAAAATGCGGCGGAGTTTGTCGGCGGTGGGGGGAATGCGAACCGCGAGCAGCGAGTCACAGGCTTTAGCCGATGCAATGAGATGGCTGACGGGGCAGATGCCGCAGATGCGAGCCATCAACGAGGGCATTTCGTAGAACGGACGCCCTTCGCACAGCTTCTCGAAACCACGGAACTGGGTGACGTGGAAGCGGGCCTCTTCGACGCGCCCGTCCTCGTTGAGGTGGAGCGTGATCTTGGAATGGCCTTCGATGCGCGTTACCGGATCGATGACGATGGTGCTTTCCTGACTCACTGGTGAAAGCTCCTAGCTTCTAGCTCCTAGCTTTTAGCTAAGAGCGTTTGGTCCTCGGAAATTCCGTTTCTGCTTTCCTGCTTACGCTCCGAATCTTGTTTTCAGGTCCACGTCCGGATAGCGGCCTGCCAGCAGTTCCGAGACGACGAAGTAAATCGTGTCGGCCGACGGTGGGCAGCCGGGGACGAAGACATCTACCTTAACGAACTCGTGTACCGGTCGCGATGTAGGCAACAGCGCCGGCACGACCTGGTTTGGAATACCGGGATCGAACGTCACGTTCTCGCGATAGGCGCGATCGTAGACGGCCTTGGTTCCAAACGGGTTGCGCATTCCGGGAACGTTGGCGGTGACGGCGCAATCTCCCAGGGAAACCAGGATCTTCGTGCGCTCGCGAACGAGTCGAATTTTGTGCAGGTCTTCTTCGCTGCTAACGGCTCCCTCCACGAGGGTGACGTCAACGTCAGGAGGAAATTCCTTGGCATCGACTAAGGGGCTGTAGACCAGGTCGGCCTGGGCCGCGACCTCCAGCAGGCGCTCGTCCATATCGAGAAAGGACATGTGACATCCCGAGCAGCCGTCGAGCCATACGGTAGCGATTCGCGCTTTACTCATTGCAGACACTCTTTGCACATCGACATCCGTCCCTCAGGGGCTAAAGCCCCTTCCTTTTCCATTCTTAACGCGGCCCTTAAAGGACCACTCTTCAACGTTGTCTCGCGGCTAAGCCTTTTCCATCTCATGGCATCAACGCCGCTCTTTCACGTTACCCTCGGCCGCTAGAGCCGCCGCTTTTTTGTGCGGTTGACAGCGCGGCTTAAAGCCGTGCCCTTTCAAAGCCTTTACTCGCTCTCTTTCCGCATCATAGTCAGGTACGGAAGGAACTGACGGCGTTTCAGCATTTCGGCGACCGAGCGTCCCTTCTCAAACAGAGCGCCGGTGGGGCAGACGTGCACACATTTGCCGCAGGTCGTACAGGTCTCGGACGATCCCCAGGGCTCGTTCAAGTCCGTGATGGCTTTGGCTTCGATGCCGCGACCCATTACGTCCCAGGTATGGGCGCCTTCAATCTCGTCGCAAACGCGCACGCAGCG
>JASLEQ010000642.1 GCA_030151135.1 Candidatus Sulfotelmatobacter sp.
GCGCGTTAGCGTCCCTCCGACGCTTGTGCCGCAGAATCCTGCCATCCATCGGCCGTGAGCCGAATAGGGATTCACCGGCGCCACCAGGATCAATTTTTCGATTTTGAATTTCGCATTTTCACCGCAATCGGCGGCCGCGCACATCGCCACTGCGCCTCCGCGAGACGTGCCCAACAGATCGAAACTCGAGATTTTGAGCCTCTCGGCGAATTCGAGAACCCGCCGCGCCGACGCGCGCATGGAGTGATCAATCGCTGGCCGGTCGGAGAAACCAGCGCCAAGCATGTCGGGAGCGTACACAGTGCGGTGCGGCGCCAGGGCGGGCATTGTGAAACGCCACGAAAAGGAATATCCGAGCAGTCCGTGCAACAGGATGAGAGGTGGCCCAGCGCCTGCCTTGAGGTAACGCATGCGGGCGCCGCCGAAATCCATTGCACATTCCTGGACGCCATCCCCCAAAGGGGGAATCGACCAGTGGGATGCGGGATCAACCTCGTTCATTAGAACCAGAACAGAAACCAGAAATTGTTACGAGCGTCCGTACAACTATTTCTTGGATGCCGCATTCCTAGTTAATGAAAACAACGCCTCTGTCGCTTCACTTTGGGGAGCTTCGGCTCCCCGTTTTTTTGGGTTTTAGGCTCCGACTGCGCGGATCGGTGAAGTATTGGTCAGGTCATTGCCGTTGAGCTATGCCGCGGCCTTCCTCTTTTTTCCCAACAATTTTTTCAGCACGCGTATTCCTTTGTCGACGTGCTTCTCTTCCAGCAGAAACGGAGGCAGGAACCGCACAACTGTATCTTGTGTACTGTTGAAAAGAATGCCTTCGGCCAAGGCTTCATCCACAATCGGGCGCGCCGGGATGTTGAGTTGAATCCCCTGGATGAATCCGCGCCCGCGGATGCCAATGGCCGCCGACTTCTTTTCGACAACTTCCTTCAATTGTTGCTGCAGGTAGGCACCGACCTTGTTCACATTTTCGAGGAGCTTTTCTTCTTCGACGATCGCCAGATATTCAAGAGCAACGCGGCACGCCAAGGGACCTCCGCCAAAAGTCGTCCCGTGCTGGCCGAAGGAGATCGCATTGGCAAATTCCTCTTTCGCGATGAAGGCGCCCAGCGGCAGGCCCGCCGCGATCGGCTTGGCGATGGCAACGATGTCAGGCGTAACTCCGAAGCTCTGAAAAGCGAAGATCGTTCCGGTACGTCCCAGCCCGCATTGAATTTCGTCGAAAATCAGCGCGGCTTTGTGCTTGTCAGCCAGAGCACGGCACTCGCGCAGGAATTCCGGTGAACACTCATAGATGCCCCCTTCGCCGAAAATCGGCTCGAGCACGATCGCACAGGTGTTGTCGTTCACGGCGGCGCGCAGGCTTTCCAGATCGTTCTGCTTCACAAAAGTGACGTCTTCGAGTAACGGCTCGAAACCTTTGCGATGCTTGTCCTGTCCGGTGAGCGAGAGCGCGCCAAAGGTGCGCCCGTGATACGAGCCGTCAAGGCCGACGAGTTTGCATTTCGCCTCGCCGCCAACGCGATGTCCGGCAAGGCGAGCGAGTTTGATCGAGCCTTCGATGGCCTCTGTGCCACTATTTGAAAAAAATGCGCGGTTCAATCCTGAAAGAGCGCATAGTTTCTCGGCGAGCGGACCCTGATACTCGTGATAGTAGAGATTCGAGACGTGAATCAGCTTGTTCGCCTGATCGCGAATCGTTTTCACGATGCGCGGATGCGCGTGTCCCAACGCGTTCACACCGAGGCCCGAGACAAAATCCAGATAGCGCTTGCCTTCGATGTCGTAGACGAAAACACCCTTGCCGCGCTGGAGCACGACGGGATAGCGGTTGTAAGTCTGCAGCAGATACTGCCGCTCACGCTCGGCGATTTGATCGAATGTGTCCATAGTGGGAAGAAATGATTTTACCGGAAGAACAGCTGTGCCGAATAAAGTGGAAAATTCGGATCGCGGGGAGCGCTCGATGAATCTTTTCAGTTCCCCTGTGGTGAGTTTCCCAACCCTTTTACATTCGCCTGCAGGAAGCGACGAATCTCAGTCCACGCTTTCTGATTCTGCTCGTAAGTGAACCCGCCGTGATTGGCCCCCGGAATGGTGACCAGTTGATTCGGAACCTTCGCTGCGTCCAGTGCCTTGTGCAGGCGAACGGATTGCTCGTACGGAACCAATGCGTCTTTGTCGCCGTGAATGGTGATGATGGGCGGAAGATCTTTCGTCACGTAATTGATCGGTGAGACGCGCTTGGCGATCTCATCAGCATTCAGCTGGTCCCCGAGCCAGACCACCGCATATCCCTTCGCGTTGGCACCGTGAATTTCGTCGAGCACATCGGCAATCCCAAACCAATTCACAATCGCAGCCACTCGCGGATCCTGGCCGGTGCCCGGATTCTGACTCCAGTAATTATCTTCGGGCTGCCTGCATTCCCGATCGAAGCCGGCCGCTGGCGTGAGCATTCCAGTCATCAGGGCCAGATGTCCCCCGGCGGATCCGCCCTGGATCACAACGCGGCTGGGATCGAAGTTAAATTTTTTGGCGTTCGCAAAGACCCAATGCAGCGCGCAGCGGCAATCCTCCACCGCGGCCGGAGCGAGCGATACGCGCCCAAGCCGGTACTCGACATTCACCGCGGCAAAACCCATCTGGAGGTAAGGCATCATCTCAAGCACGCGCTCTTCTTTCGTGCCTTCCACCCATCCTCCGCCGTGAATGACCACAACCACAGGCGTCGGATGGGCAGCATCCGCGGGCCGGTAGACATCCAATTTGTTCTCGTAGTTATTTGCCGTGTGATAGACGATGTTGGGGTCCACTTGATAGCGGGACAATTCGGCCGCGAATGTGGCGGCATCGGTTTGTCCCAGGCACATTGATGCGGGGAGCAGTATCAGAGCTAACAGGAAGAGTTTGCGCATGAGTCCTCCATCCGAAACGATGTTGGTCGCCTTCGGGCTTTCAGCGTCGCGGAAAACAAAACAGACTACAGCGCTATTGTGCAGGGGTCAAAGATCAGCCAGCCATCGGCATGGTTAGGGCATAAGGCCAACGAGTTCGATGGGCTCCAATGTTCCCGCAGCGATCGCCTGATTGACGTTCTTCAACATCAGCGGCGCCTGCTCGCCCATCAGGATGTGAACGCCTAGCGTTTGTGGAGAGCCGGAGGCAGCCTGCGCGCGCATTCTTTCCATGGATTCGATGGCAAATTGCCGCCGTCCGCGCTCGTGGACCACTTGGAGGCCGGCCGCCTCAAGAGCGCCACGATATTCATCGACCGTCGCGACGAAGCTGGTGGCCGGTGTCAAAGCCCAAGGCAGCGGGAACGGGAGATCCGCGCTCGAGACTCGCATGATATCGAAAATGGCGAACCGTCCCCCTGGCCGGATCGCCCGGCCGACTTCGCGAAATAGCAGGGGCTTGTCCTTGATATTCATTCCGACGTGGACCATGTAACAGGCATCGAACGCCCGCGACTCGAAAGGCAGTTCCAATGCACTTCCTTGCTGGAACTGCGCTGCCTCAGAAAGCTTCAGCAATTTGGTCAGCTCTTTGGCAGTACGGACAAATTCTTCCGTCAAATCGATTCCTGTGACAACGCATCCGCGTTCGGCAAAATAGCGGGCCGGCCCGCCAACACCACAACCTACATCGAGCAAGCGCATGCCCGGCTTCAAGTCCATAAAGGCTGCCAGCCCCTCGATCGATTCGCGCCCTCCCACATGCAGGTTATCCAGAGCTTCCAGATCGCGCGCCGTCAGCGAATCGCGTCTTTTGCCCGTACTCTCCAAGGCATTCAGGATCTTTTCGGTAAGCCGGTCTCGCGTGTAGTGCTCCGCTACTTTCACTTCAATAGTCATTATTCCCCCAGACGCGCAGGCGAGTGCGATCGATCTATAAGCGTAACTCAGCCAGCCGTGGTACGCGCCAGTGAAAACCATGGCTACAGTTTGCACTCCGGCTGCATCTTAAAGTCGCCCTGTAATGTGTCGGAGGGGAGTCAACTGGATGCGAGCGAGAAGGGGAGTGCCCGTACTTCTATTGCTTGGACTGCTGAGCTGCGCGCTCGCGCAAGACTCCACGGACATTGAAACTCCCACACATAAAGCATGGGACATCCTGCAAAATGCGGCTACGTCGAAGCGCACAGTCGAACGCGCCGACGGGATTCGCGCGCTTGGCCTGCTTCGCGAAGATCTGCGAGCGCGCGAAACCGCGGAAGATTCCCTGAAGGACAACAGTTTCGAAGTGCGCGTCGCAGCCGCCACTGCTTTAGGACAGATGCACGCAACCGAATCCATCCCCAAATTGCAGGTCGCGCTTCTCGACAAGAAGGTTCCGGTCGTGATGGCCGCCGCGAACGCGCTGCGGGAACTCAAAGATAACGATTCGGCCTATCAGGTTTATTACGACCTGCTCACCGGAGAGCGAAAAGTTGGAGATGGACTCATTTCAGAACAACTCCAAACACTGAAAAATCCAAGGGAACTGGCGAAAATCGGATTCTCCGAAGGAATCGGCTACGTCCCCTTCGCTGGAATCGGATGGGACGCTTGGCGAACCATGCACAAGAAAGATCCAAATCCTGTGCGGGCGGTGGCGGCTTCCTATTTGGCTCACGATCCCGACCCCGCCAGTGGACGGGCGCTCGTCCGGGCCACTAATGATAAGAACTGGATTGTGCGCGCCGCCGCGATCGAAGCTCTCGCACAACGCGGCGATCCCTCGGTGTTGCCGAAGGTGCAAGTGAAATTCAACGACAAGATTCCCAAGGTCCGCTACACCGCGGCGGCTGCCGTCATTTGCCTCACATCGATCGAGCGGAATCGAAGATCCGCGGAGCTGAGATCGCGGCAATAGATTGACGAAAAATACGCGCGGAGTTTAAACCCTCGTTCAAAATTTTTTGGACATGCAAAATTTTGCGCACGTGCTCCGTATCGTAACCTCGCGACTCGCAAAAAACTCTTCTCCCTAGATCGTGGTAGACCCGCGAAAAACCGCGCCAGACAAGCGGTTTGTGAGTATCCGGTCTAGGCCATAATTTCTCTAGTGGTCCGCGAAATTTTGCAAATTTCTTACACGTTGGTTTTGGAGCCGTGCTAGAATTCGGCCTGCTTCTGTGGGTGGTAAATTTCCGAAAGTCCAACCAAGAAAGCCAAAAGGAGTCAATCTCATGAATCACCGCTGTCGTGCTGTCGGCCTGTTCGTCGCTATCGTGGCCCTCAGCTCGCTCTGTTTCACCGTCAGCGCTTCTGCCCAGGCATACGATCCTACGGCTCGGCCGATGTACAAGGTGCTCCCTGCTCACCCAGCCCTCCAGAATTCGGCGCCGGCAGCACAACTTCCGCAACACACCTACACCTGGAAGTACAACAATCAGAATCTCAGCGCCGTCATCGTTGGACCGGATCCGGCGACCACGAACTCCACCACAACGATCACCGTGGGAATCATTCCCATCAAGATGGTCTACGGTTCGAGCAATGGCAACATGACGTTCGATCCGAATACCAAGTACACCGGGAATTACACCGCGACTCAGGTGGTTGCTGGCTCGCCGCTGTTCAATTCCTCCATTGACTACGTCCAGGGTGGAACCGACCTTGGCAAGACCCAATATATCGACGCTTATGATCGCGCAAACTTCTGGGGCAGCATTCAGACCAACAGCAACTACCATTTGCTGTTCGCGAAACCGATCATCGCTCCCGAGCAGACGATCAATGTTTCGGCTTCCCAAGGTAACGTGATCTCGAATCCGTGGAGCGGCATTCCGACCGGCACCATGGACATCAATGCCTTCGATGCCCAGCTGCAGACCATCATGTCGAAGTTCAAGCAGATCCAGCCGAACATTCTGCCGCTTTTCCTGACCTACAACGTCTACCTGACCGAAGGTGGATGCTGCATCGGTGGATACCACAGTGCTAACGGATCGCAGCCTGGTGGTCAGACTTACTCCTACGCTACGATCGTTTCTCAGGGTGCTTCGGCCGTCTTCTCCGAGGACATCAGCGCTTTCTCACATGAACTGGGCGAGTGGCAGCTTGATCCATTCGTCGACAACCTCGCTCCGTCGCTCTGCGCCGCGCGCGGAAACTCGATCCTTGAGAACGGCGATCCGCTGGAGAACAACCCGAACTTCGGAACCTATCCTTACACGGTGAACGGATTCACGTTCCACCCGCAGGATCTGGTGACGATGCCGTACTTCGGCGCACCCACCAGCACCAGCGTCAACGGCTGGTTCACCTTCCAGGGTGAGACGCTGAGCGTTTGCCAGAATGGCGGCTAGTTCGAAGCGCTAAGTAAACAATCTGGGCCCGTCTCGTCAGAGATGGGCCCTTTTTACGCCTGTTAATTTCTCGAGTCCCGGTCCGCCAACTTCAATAGAGCGGTTTTTCTCCTTCCGGCCGCGTCTTCCAGCGCCGGTGCACCCAAAGCCACTGCTCGGGATATTGCCGCACATAGCCCTCGATCACGCTCGTAAATTTCTGTGTGTTGGCGATGATGTCCGCGTCAAGATCGCCGGTCCGGGCCAATTAAATCGCGGGATCAAACCGCAGCCGGTACTTGCCCAGGGATTTGTCCCAGATCGTAAAGCCCGGAACGACCGCGGCATCGGTTCGCAACGCAATCCGTGCGAGCCCGCTGGCGGTGCATGCCTTGATCCCAAAGAAATCCACAAACACTCCCTGCGGCGGAGTCATATTCGTGTCCATCAGGATCCCCACGGTTTCTCCCGCTTTCATCGCAGCCAGCAGTCCGCGAACGAAATCATCCTTAGGGACCACTTTGTTGCCGTGCATGGTGCGATAGTGCTGGAGAAGGCGGTCCAGATAAGGATTGTCCATCGGCCGCATCACGATGTTCACCCAGTGTCCGTGAAGAGAATGCGCGAACGCTGACAGCTCCCACCCGCCGAAATGCGCCGTCAGAAAAAGCACGCCCTTGCCGCGTGCATAAGCATGCTCGTAGTTCTCCAGCCCTTCATAGACGACAACCTCGTCGATGTTCTGAGGACTGTATTTCGGGAATTGGCAAAGCTCGGCGAGCTGCCGTCCCAGTGAGGTGAATTCCCCGCGCAAAATCTTTTTGCGCTCGGCCTCGCTCTTCTCCGGGAAGGCCATCTGCAGGTTTCGCATGCCCACCTGGCGCAGACGGAAATGGAAGAGGTAAACCAGCTGCGCGATGCTGATGGCAAAGCCGCGAGCCAGCGGGCGCGGCAAAATGCCCATGATCTTCAGGAACGGCCAGGCAGCCGCATATTCAAGTTCGCGCCGCATTCAGGAAGAAAAACTTTAACATGCGGGGGGCAGGTTCTCCGTCGCCAGTCCAATCGAATGATAAAGTTCTGAAATGAGAACCAACCGGTCCGTACCTCCCTGCGCCGTGATCCCAGTGCTCATCTACCCAGACCCCAGTGTCGCTGCCGATTGGCTCGGAAAGGCTTTTGGGTTCACGGTGCGTCTTCGGATCGCCAATCACCGCATCCAGATGAAGGCCGGCGAAGGCTGCTTCACCATCGCCGAAGGAGACGCCTCCCCTGACAAATCACACATCGTTCAGGTTCGCATTGAAGATGCGAGTGGTCACTGCAAGGTCGCCAGAGAGAATGGTGCCGTCATTCTGACCGAACCCATAGATCAGCCTTATGGCGAGCGCCAATACAATGCACAGGATTTTTACGGGCATCGCTGGGACTTTACGGAAACCATTCGCGATGTCGCTCCGGAAGAGTGGAGCAACGGTGAATTTCACCTTGAGCGGGAGAATCTTTAGCGATACTGCGCAGAAGATCCCCGCATCCCGGATGACTCGTGTCACTTTTGCGGCGGTCCTACCTCTAGATCTTTTTTATAGCGTGCCCGGTAGGCATACCGGACTGCGAGTAACGGCGCGGCCACCAATACTCCCCAGAATGGCCAAAGCACTCCGAGCACGATCGGCGCAAGCACGGACGCCCAGATCGGCACCTTCGCGGTTCGTCGCATGATGTATGGCTGAAGCAACAAGCCGTCGACCAGCGCGATTACGGCATAAAGCACAAGCACGCCGAGAGGATGCTGCCAATCGATCCATTTGATCGTTGCAGCGAGAACAGGTCCCAATAGACCCAAGATCGGCCCGAGGTGCGGAACGATCTGCAGGACCGCGGCAAGCAGCGCCCACAGCGGGGCCAACGGGACATGCAGGAAATGAAGTCCAACGAACCAGAGTATCCCGACCGCCAGGGAATCCTGCAGTTGGGCAACAGCCCAGTTCTTCAGCGCGCCGCCCGTGGTGCGTAAGTGATCTCCGAAGTCCATGTTTTGGTCGTGCCGCCTGTTCTCGACAATCACAGTTGTCCGGGGTGGGATGAAAAGAGCGAGTGCGCCGGTTGCCCGTTCGCACGCAGATTCTAGGGCGACGGCGTGCTGGAAGTTAGTGCGGAAAAATCATCTTGGAGGACACACGATACTGTCGATAATTGGCATAGTGATGCTCGTTCCTGAAATTTAACCCGTCAAATCTGATGTCCACCTTCACTACTTTAGGTAGCCACAACGGTGATGGAATGTCGCGAAGGCGAACTTCGCTCAGAGTGACCTCAGTCGTTTGCCGATCAAGCCCAACCTCTGGACGGGGAGCGAGAAGATCGGTCTGTATTTTAATGATTTGGAAATTGCTTTTGTCCACCCATGCGACTCTCTGAACGAGCATCTGCACGACGGAATGTCCCGCTCCTCTCACCGTCTCAGTCATGGTGGCATGCCCAGGTCGCTGGGCGAACGCCACGACATAAGTATTTTGGCTGCCAATCCGCTGTTCGCCAAGATAGCGGAAAGTCGATTCCGATTGGAACGCCATCGAAAAATAAACGCAGCTCAAGGCAAAGCCGTGCGTAACAAAAAATCGTGACCTGAAGGGGCTCCCTGTACTCAATTCATTAATGCGTTTGCCCTTTTTGTCCATACGGTATTCATCAAATTTCGCCTCATTTCTGTCGCCATGAAGAAGAATGAGATATTCGTCTCTGATCTCTTGAGCTAGATAGTCGACGGCAATGCTATGGTCGGCGCCAGTGCTATAGTCGGCGCCAATGCTATAGTCGGGGCCGATGCTACGTATTTCTTGCTCTCTGACATATTCGTCAGCGATCAGATTCGGGGTATCGAGAAAGAAACTGTCCACCCGCTGCCCCTCGTGTTGCAAGATCATAGGTAGCCCATTCTGATCCGGGCTAGGCTGAATCCCCTTCAGTTCTGGAACCAGTTCGCGAAGCCGTTCCAAGGACTCCTCTGAGTACGGATGTGCGTTCGCGTAGTAACTTTGAGGATTTGTGTCTTTGTCGGGAAAGGTGTTTGGTGTTGGGGGGGCCTGAACGCCTTCGGGGCTTTGGAAGAAACTCAGCAGGAGAAAAACAGCCACCCAATGTGCCATCGTGAACCACTGCGCGTAGCGAAAACCCCGGTTGCCTGATTGCTTCGCTTATGCGCGCTACTTTATTACAGTTTCGGACGTTCCGCCAGTTCAGGTCCGAAGTGTTGTAATATCCCCATTCCACTCAAAATGCCTCTACGGCAGGGTTGAGTGGAAGCGCCTTCCCCTCCATCACCCGCAACGACGGATAGCTTCAGTCTCCAGTCACCCGATCAGCATGCCAGCGCTGACGGCGATGCAAAGCTTGACCACAGCGTGGCACGTGCAAAGTAGCCTCTTCGAGGCTGCTTTACTTCGACGATTGTCCGGGCTGGTTCTCACTAGTCGGCGGCACAACCCCTTTCATCCGCAAATAAGTCACCATGTTCCCATAGTGCTCGTCCGTATGCGCTGTATTGAGCGAGAACACGGTGAGCTTCGCCATGTCGAAGTTGAACAATTTCACCATCTGGCTGCCTTTTGCATCGGTCATGCTGTCGAATGCTTTGTTGCAGTAGGCCACGGCGTCCTTAAGCGCGGCTACAAGATCGGCCTTCGAGGTCTTTGTTTTTTCGATGCCTTTGTTTGGGTTAGCTTCGCCGAGGGTTTGCGAGCAGAACATATATGAGGCGTCGGCCACATGGCCAACGAGCTGGCCAAAACTTCGAACCTCCGGTGTCGGTTTGAAGGAGTAGTTCTCTTCCGGCATTTTCTGTGCCGCGCCGATGACCGCGCCGCTTACAAACGAATACAGACCCTTCTCGCTGGCAGTAATCGGATTCGCTGGAGGAGCGGCCTGCGGTTGTGATTTTTCCTGCCCGAGAACAGCTCCGGAAAATGCCGTCAATACAGCAAACATCAAACAGAACTTGTTTTTCACGAGTCACCTCTCGGAGAGATCATGCCATATCTCAGATTGCGGAGGAAGGGAGAAACCTGCCCCGTCGAATGAGACTGGTTCAATCAACGAGCCTGCGGAACATCCTGACATAAAGCGAAGGCCGAAAAACCCGGCACTCCTCGTAGATAACTAGCAGGATTGTGACGGTTGGCGTGACATCTGGATTACGCTCATGGTCTTCAGGCTTTGGGTCGAAGTCGGAGCTACTTAGCAGCTTCGTGCGCCCACTTCGCGAGGCTGCTCAGAAACGCGTTGGCGTTTGCCGGAGGTTCCACTTCCCCGGTCAACGACGCCTTCGACGTCACCATGTGTCCGTAGAACTCGCGTGTCGACTTTTTGTCGAAGTTGACCCGGGCGCCATTCAAGCTCACGCCTGCGAAGACTCCGCGAGCGCGTGAGTATGTCAGAACCTGAGCTTTCAGCTTCCAATCGGTATTACCTTCGGCATGACGCCCCACTGGACCCGCTGCCACTGATGCGTCCGCCCCCAGCGCGAACTGGCTCGACAGCAGATGCTGCATGCCATCGTTGTTCATGATCAGCATGACAAGGTCGACGGCCTGCCCGCCGATCTGAAATCCGAAGCTGCCTCCCTCGATCGTGAAGAATGCCGGAGCACTCCATCCCTTGGAGGTGCGGCAGCTCGCCACCCCTCGGCCATATTTCGCGCCGAAGATGAACCCGCCCTTCAGCATCGAAGGCGCGACCGCAACGCATTCCGCGCGGCCTAACACTTCTTCTGGAATGCCCGAATCGGGCGCCGACTGAATCTCATTCAAAACGTCGGCGGAAGCCTGCACTCGATCGGCAGCTTTCGAGTCTTTCTGCTGGCCTTCTTGTGGACTTCCCACACCAAATGCAACACCGCACAGGCATACGAGCAAGGTCGAAACTGCCAGTTTTCTCATGGTCCTCACCACAAAAGGTTTTCGCGAATCGATTAGTTGGATTGTAAAACGATCGTGCCGTGTTGTATTGACGGGCCGTAACTCCGCAGGTGCGACAATGGTTTCCCCAAAGGAGGAGCAACCCATCGTGTCTCGCCGCCTTCGCGTCATACGCAAAACCAAAATCTTCGATCCCGCAGATGGATTCGGGGCCCTTAAGAACGCGGGCGAAGTCACCGATTGCACGCTGGCCGAGCGCGACGGCCGTTGGTGGATGTACCTCGCTGGCAGCGTCGTTGGAAGTCCCGGGATTCACCTCTTCAGCGCCTCCCTGCCCGAGGGAGCTCCACTGTCGACGAATGGTTGGAATCTCACACCTGACGCGGCCGACATGTCAAAAATCGGGTTACTGGGTTCCCAGGTCGCGAGCGCGCCCTGGGATTTGAAAGGTGGCCGTCACTGCCCTTCTTACGTCAAAGGCTGGGATCCCGACCGCGGCGCTTGGGTCGAACGAATCTATTACGCAGGTGGTGCAGAACAGGTTTGGGGTCCATACACGATCGGCTATCTCCAGTGGGATGGCTCCAACTGGATCCACCAGCCATCTCCGGCGTTCACCGCCAATGAAGACAGGGAGCACGGCAGCGTCTACGAACCGAACCTGATCTATGCCGACGGCAAATGGAAGATGTGGTACGTGTCGGGATCGAATCATGAGAACTATCTCGCACACGGATTTGCCGAGAGCCCAAATGGCCGCGATCAGTGGAGCCGGCACGAGGTGTTTGCGCCGCCTGAAATGAAGATGTTCGATTTTCGCGCAATTCCCACACAGCAAGGATATGAAGCGGTGTTCTCGCGCGTCTGGCTGGGCGGATCAGACGCACCGCCCGAAACAGGCCTTTGGTGGTGTCGTTGCGACCATCCTTCGAGAAAGTTGGCGGACTGGGGTGAGCCCATTCAAATCATCGGCGCAGAGAACTGCGGTTGGCATTCGGGTCCGTGGAGGCCGGCAGTAAGTTACAGCGACTCCGATCCGAAGCGGATGTTTGTCTTTTTTGATGGCATCTACAAAACGAACGATCCGGGACCGTTCCCATTCGTATTCACCTTGGGCTGCCTGGAAATGGAGTGGATTGAGGAATAGCTGAATCAATCCTGGATTCTGCGGAGCAGAGTGATTCGGGGCAAAAAAATGCGGGGCTGAAAGCAGTGACCCTAATCGCCACTCTCAACCCCGTCTCCCAGGTTCTGTGGTAGGTGAAGCGAGTATGCGGCAGGCCACCGGAGGTGCCAAGATTACGAAGGTAAGTGAACTCCTGATTACGGAAGGCTTTCGAGCCGCGAGCGAAAAACTACGAGTTCTTTAGATTTCAGCTGATTTGCCCTACTTCAAGAACCTTCTTCGAGCGGTTTGCCCGAAGCTCGTAGTTCAAAGCTCGCAGCCCAAAACTTATTTCGTGGCGACCAGTGAGTGCGTAATCGCATGCACTGACAGGGCAATGCGGTTTTGTACACCAACTTTGCGCATCAACTTCGCCACGTGCGCCTTCACCGTGCGCTCTTCAATTCCTAATTGGCTGCCGATCTCTTTGTTCGATCGTCCCGCCACCAGCATTTCCAGAACCTCTTTTTCGCGATCGGTGAAGGTCACCCGGCCCGCCGGGAAGATTCGTCCCGGGGCCGACGAAACCCG
>JASLEQ010000656.1 GCA_030151135.1 Candidatus Sulfotelmatobacter sp.
AAAGCCCAGGTCCATTGGGTCGCCCAGATCAGCGCGAACCTCCTGCGTGACGAGGAACTGTGCGACCTGATCGCGGCCTCCGGAGGCAAGTGGGTTTTCATCGGCATGGAATCCATCGACCCCGCCAATCTCAAAGACGTCAACAAGGGATTCAATAAGCCCGGTGAATACGCTACCGTGCTGGAACGCCTCGCGAAGCGCAACGTCTACGCCATCACCTCATTCATCTTCGGCATGGACAACGACACGGTCGGCGTCGCCGAGCGCACGTTGGAGCAGGTCCGCGCGTGGCCCCCGGGTCTTCCGATTTTCGGCCTTCTCACTCCGCTGCCTGCGACCCCGCTCTACAAGCGCCTCGAGACCGCCGGCCGCCTTACCCGCCCCAGCCACTGGCAGGAGTTCATACCCTTTACCATGGCTCACACGCCGCTGAAGATGAGCATTGAAGAAGCGCACGCGGAAGTGAAATACGGATGGTCTAACAGTTACAGCGCCGAAGCGCTGGCCCATGCCGTCGACTCCCTCGACCACCAACCCCTTGGATATCGCATCAACATCTTCCTCGCCCGTCTTTGCTTCCGAGGTATCTATTTCCCCATGATGGGAAAACTAGCCTGGCTGAAAGTGATCTCCGAGAACCGCCATACGATCTTCAAACTGCTAAAGGAAGCTCTGTTCGGCCGTCGCCCGCGCTTGGCTAATTCCGAAGCCGAGGCGTCCTATCAAGAGGTGCCCGTGTCGGACGTTACTGGCGATTAAATGCGTAGCGCCCCGCAAGTGAAGTCAGAACATTACAGGCGTGCTTTGAAGGGGCGTAGCTCCAGGACTTTACTTAAGAGAGTCTTGTGTTCAAGCTCAAACCCGGGCTCTTGATAGAGCACCCTCAAACGTGACAAGCGGCAAACACACCATGAAGCAATCGCCCGCCGACGGCGCCTGAGACCTGCGCCCTCACTTCGCCACCGTGACGTACGATGGCTTCATTTCTGGCGCTGCAGCCTCGGGAAAGTATCGCCGCTGCAGGTAGAAAGCGACATTGACCAGTCCGATCATTACCGGCACCTCCACGAGTGGCCCGATGACCGCAGCGAAGGCTGCTCCCGAGTTGATCCCAAATACTGAAACAGCCACGGCGATGGCGAGCTCGAAATTGTTCGACGCGGCTGTGAACGAGAGAGTCGTGGTCTTTGAGTAGTCCGCGCCCAGCTTCCTGCCCATATAGAACGAGACGAGAAACATCAGGACAAAGTAGATCAAGAGCGGAACAGCGATGCGCAGGACGTCCAGCGGAAGTCGTACAATGTACTCGCCTTTCAACGAGAACATCACCACAATCGTGAACAGTAGCGCTATCAGGGTGAAAGGGCTTACACGAGTAATGAATGTCCGCTCGTACCACTCACGGCCGCGGGTCCGAACCAGGCTGGCCCGCGTTGCAAATCCGGCCACGCAAGGAACTCCCAGGTATACAAAAACGCTCTTCGCAATCTCTGCAATAGAAACGTTAACGACCGCGCCTCTCAATCCGAGCTTGGCCGGAAGTACGGTAATGAAGATCCAGGCATAGATGGAATAGAAGAGCACCTGGAAGAGCGAGTTGAACGCCACCAGACCGGCAGCATACTCCGAATCACCCTTTGCCAACTCGTTCCAGACAACCACCATCGCAATACATCGGGCGAGGCCGATCATGATCAGGCCGGCCATGTATGCCGGATAACCCCGCAGGAACACGATCGCAAGAACAAACATCAGAACCGGACCTACGATCCAGTTCTGTATCAGTGACAAGCCGAGCACTTTCTTGTCGCGAAACACTTCGGTCAATTCTTCGTATCGCACCTTCGTGAACGGCGGGTACATCATGACGATCAGGCCGACAGCGATCGGAATAGAAGTCGTGCCGATGTTGAACTGATTCAGAAACGGTACAGTTGCCGGAAGCCAGTAACCAAGAGCAATGCCGATCGCCATCGCCGCAAAAATCCAAAATGTCAGATAGCGATCGAGGAACTTGAGACGGCGGCTCGTATTCATCGGGCGGTCCCTCACTTACTTCCCTCCGGTAACCGGCGATGTGGTCTCAGCAATCCTGTTGAGTTCCCTCTTCAGCGACAGATTGTCGAGCGCTTTAAACGGCAGCGCCAGAAACAAATTGATTCTGCGATCGAGCAGCAAGAATGCATCCCGAAAAGCTCGTTCAATTTCCGCTTTGCTGCCTTGCGTCGCCGCTGGATCGGGCACGCCCCAATGTGCGGTCATCGGATGGCCAGGCCATACCGGGCACACTTCATTAGCAGCGTTGTCGCATACGGTGAATACGAAGTCGAGATTGGGCCCTTCCGGCCGAGAGAACTCTTCCCAACTCTTGCTCCGAAGTCCTTCGGTAGATATATGCGCCTGTTCAAGCTGACGCAGTGCTTCCGGGCGAACGGCGCCCGTCGGATGGCTCCCCGCGCTATAGGCTGTGAACTTGGGTTTCCCTTTGTTGTTCAAGATTGCTTCGGCCAAAATCGATCGCGCTGAATTGCCGGTGCATAGAAATAGCACGTTGTAATGTAGCTCCATGTGAAGCTCCGGTTTCTAATTGCAGCAAGTCGGCCCGCAGCAAGCCTTGGAAGGCACATTGCCCACATTGACCGAGAGTGGCTTGACGGCGCGGATAAATGCGCTCATGAATTTCTCGTCCACTTGAGAGGCCATCGTGTCCACATCAACTCCCGCCGAGGCAAGGAACTCTCGCGCGTCCGCGACCCGGAAGATCCGCGTAGGTTCCACCGCAATCTGCGCAAATCCAGCCGAATTTAGCTTGGAACGGTAGTCGCTTTCATCCAGAGCTCCCGCAATGCAACCCACCCACAGCAGGACTTTTTCTCGGATTTCATCGGGAATTGCGCCGCGCGTGACCACGTCTGATACCGCCAAGCGCCCTCCCGGCTTCAACACCCGAAATGCCTCGCGCAGCACCTGGTCCTTGTCGGCAGACAAATTGATGACGCAGTTCGAGATGATCACGTCGACGGAATTGTCGGGCAGCGGCATTTTCTCGATTTCCCCCTTAAGAAACTCCACATTGGCTGCCCCGGCTTTGCGCTTGTTCTCATTCGCGAGTGCCAGCATTTCGTCGGTCATGTCTAGTCCATATGCCTTGCCAGTCGGCCCCACCCGCTTGGCCGACAGCAGAACATCAATTCCTCCGCCTGAGCCGAGGTCGAGCACAGTCTCTCCGGGATTGAGTTCTGCCAAAGCAGTGGGATTGCCGCAGCCGAGCGAAGCCAGCACCGCATCCTCGGGGATTCCGAGGGTTTGAATCTCGTTATAGAGGTTCGAGGTAATCGGATCGCACTGGCCAATTCCGGTTGGCGAAGACCCACAGCAGATACTTCCGCCCGTCTTGACGCGTAATGCGGCCTGCCCGTACTTTTCCTTCACGATTTCTTTCATATCCGTCCTGCTCATGAGGTTCTCCTATTTGCACAGCTGAACAATGTCTTGCGGCTTGACAGCCTTGTTGCGGGTACAACACTCGGAGTAAAGGAACTGCAAAATTTCCTGCAGGGCTCCGGTGTTGGCCGTGTAGCGAAGAAATGTGCTTTCGCGGCGGACCTGGACCAGTCCTTCGTTCCTCAGCTTGTCCAGATGATGAGACAGCGTCGAGTTGGGGATATCCAGTCCCTCTTGGATCTCTCCGACCACCATGCCTTCCGGGTGAGCTGATAACAGCAATTGCATGATGCGGAGCCGGGCTTCCGTACCCATCGCCGAAAACATGTCGGCATATCGAGCGATCTGCTCAGAAGTTTTCTTTGTCGTCACCTGTACCATATTTCGATATTTGCAGAAATATAAAGGTAATGTCAAGCGCGAGGGTTCTGGCCCCGATCCCCGCTGTGCGTGAGTGCAGGTTTCCTCGCTCGTCCGACGATCGCCAATCCTCGCCAGCCTCGGGTGCTAATCCGGTTTGCCGCAGGACCGTACAGTAAAGTCTCTATCCAAGCCTCCAGCAACTGCTGGTACTCTCAAGTCGTCTACTACAACTCTCCGACGAGCTGGATCTGGGCTACGGTCTCTTGTTTCTAGGCGATAGACCGGAGACCAGGCCATGACTCAATCCATTTTGCTCGTTGATGACAATCGGCTTATTCGTCAAATCTTGCGCGGAATGTTCGAGGCCGTGGGGTTCGTGTGCTCGGAATCGGAGGACGGCCAGCAGGCAGTCGCGGAAGCCGGTCGCCTCAAGCCGGACCTCATCGTTCTCGACTATTCGATGCCCGTCATGAACGGACTTGAAGCCGCTCCTCTGCTAAGGAAGGTACTTCCCCATACGCCCATCCTCATGTTCACCATGTTCGCGAATGACGTATTTGCCAAAGAAGCTCTCGCCGCCGGAGTCACGGCCGTGGTCTCCAAGGATCAAGCCGTAACTCATCTCATCCCAAAGGCCGAATTGCTGCTGAAGGCGTCAAGCACCTAAGGCTTGGGTCGGGGCGACATACCCGCCAAAAGGGAAAAACTGCTGAAATTATCGTGGAATCTGGCTGCCCCCCAGGGATTCGAACCCCGATATGCTGATCCAGAGTCTTCTTACCTAAGAAATCGCAGTGACATGGAATCAAAGGGCTTACTAGCCATCTACAGAAAACAAATAACTTACCGTTGACGATTCGCTGACATGGGAGGACACTTAATGCGTCCAAAAGACATTGGACGGTGACACCGCAGTGACACGGAAAAGCGATTTGGTCACCGGAAAGGACGCAACGATGGCCCGAAAAGGCAAGG
>JASLEQ010000664.1 GCA_030151135.1 Candidatus Sulfotelmatobacter sp.
CTCTGGACTAGGAGTTCTCGAGAACACGGCATGCGCGCTCTTCGCTGATTTTGATAATGACGGACGACAAGACGTGATCGTCGTTCGAGCCAACGGGCCGCTCTTGTTTCTTAATCAAGGTGGCGGGAAATTCCAGCTAAAACCGGACGCATTTCGGTTCGCGACTCCGCCCCAAGGAACCTTCACCGGCGCCGCCCTCGCAGACTATGACCGTGATGGATGGCTCGATGTTTATTTTTGTCTCTATTCCTTTTACCAGGGCACGGGCCAATATAAATATCCCTCGCCCTATCACCAAGCCGAGAACGGTCCTCCTAACTTCCTCATGCGGAATAATCGCGACCGCACTTTCGTCGACGTAACCGAGCAAACTGGCCTTAATCAAAACAACACGCGCTACAGCTTCTGTTGTGCCTGGGATGATTACAACAACGACGGATGGCCCGATCTCTTCGTGGTAAATGACTTCGGAAAGAAAAATCTCTACCGGAACAATGCAGATGGCACTTTCACTGACATGGCGCACGAACTTGCGGTCGAAGATGTCGGCGCCGGTATGAGTGTCAGTTGGCTCGACGTTGAGAACAAACGAGCCGAGGATTTGTATGTCGCCAACATGTGGACCTCCGCCGGCATTCGGGTTTCAATGCTCGACGCATTTAAGAAGGATTCCCCGCAGGGTATTCGATCCCTCTACCAGAAGCACGCTATGGGCAACTCGCTCCTGCGCAATCGCGGGAAAAAGTTCGAGGACACAACGGAAATCTCAGGCGTTGGTGTTGGACGCTGGGCGTGGACCAGCGACACGTTCGATTTCGATCACGATGGCTATCCCGATCTTTATGTCGTAAACGGCATGGTTTCAGGTCCCAAACGCTACGACCTGAACAGCTTCTTCTGGCGTCAGGTCGTTGCTTATTCGCCCGATGCGGCAGGTTCCTCGCGCAACTACGAGCAGGGATGGAACGCCATCAACGAACTCATCCGTTCCGACGAGACCTGGAGTGGCCACGAGCGCAACATTTTTTACGCAAATAACGGAGATGGAACTTTTTCGGATATTTCGTCGCCAGCTGGGCTCGACTTCCTGGAAGATGGTCGAGCCTTCACGCTGGCTGACTTTGATCATGACGGCCGTCAGGAGATTCTGCTGAAGAATCGGAATGCCCCGCAGATCAGGTTCTTGAAGAATGAGATTGAGGATTTGCCGCCCGCTATTTCGTTCAACTTGAAAGGCATCAAAAGCAACCGTGATGCCATCGGAGCGAGAATCACAATTCAGACCTCCGCTCTACAACAATCCAAAATGCTGCAGGCCGGAACCGGATTTCTTTGCCAGCACAGCAAGGAAATTTTCTTCGGATTGGGAAAGGCCACGGCTCCACTGCAAGCTTCCATCCTATGGCCGAGTGGCTTAGTGCAGGAGTTGCACGATCTTCCAATAAATCATCGCGTTTGGGTCGAAGAAGGGTTGAACGCAATTCACAGAGAAGCGTTTAAAACCCACGCAATGGCTGGGTCCTCGTCAGTTACATCGACGTTTACGGAATCGCTCCCGGTCGATGTCGAAACATGGCTGCTCTCGCCGATGCCTGCCGCCGACTTCTCTCTCAACGATGTTTCGGGCAAGCCACACTCACTGCGCAACCCGAACGGAAGTCCGACACTACTCCATTTTTGGACGGTCGATTCACCGGCTTGTCAGGCAAATGTCGAGCGGCTGGATAAAAATCACCAGCGTTGGCTCAACCAGGGAGTTCAAACCCTCACTGTCCATCTAAGTCAAGTTTCCGTCGACGGACAGCCCGTTGGCTCGCAAGCGGCTGAGTTCGATGCATTTGTTCGCAAACGCAATTTCACCGTGCCAATCTTGCGCGGTTCCGAGGATATCGCTGCAATCTACAATATCCTCTTCGGTCAAATGTACGATCGCCACCGCGACATGCCACTGCCGACCACATTTCTGATCGACAACGCAGGCGAAATCGTCAAAATTTATCAGGGCGCCATCGTTCCAGAACGAATTGAACGAGACTTTTCTTCCATCCCAACGACCGGCGCACAGAGGCTAGCAAAGGCTCTTCCCTTTGCCAAAGCGAACCATACCCTCGAATTCGGCCGCAACCAACTTTCACTTGGAGCTCTGTTTTACCAGCGGGGATACCTTGATCAGGCTGAAGTTTCCTTCCAGCAGGCTCTCCGGGAGGACCCATCGAGCGCCGAAGCTCTCTATGGAATTGGCAGTGTCTACCTCAATCAGAATAAGAATGCTGCCGCGCAGAAGATGTTCGAGCGTTGCGTCGGACTAAAACCAGGCTATCCTGAAACGCTGCCCGATGCCTTCAACAACCTGGGTGTGCTTTCCACACGCGAGAACAATATTGAGGATGCCGTCTCCTTTTTCCAAAAGGCCCTCGCCAACGATCCCAATCACCTGTTATCGCTAGTCAATCTGGGGAACGCCTATCGGGCCCAAAAGCGATGGGCAGATGCCCGCCAGGTCTTGCAGCGTGCCGTCGAAATTGCCCCCGAGAATGCAGAAGCAAATTACAACCTGGGAATGGTGTTTGCCCAATTCGGCGACACCAGTCAAGCTTACGAATGCTTACAGCGTGCGCTCAAAACGCGTGCTGACTATCCGGAAGCTCTTAACAATTTGGGGATTTTATACCTGCTGACACACCGCCGCGACGAGGCTGTTGCCAGTTTCGAAAAATGTATTCAAGTCGCGCCAGCGTTCGATCAGGCGTACCTGAACCTGGCCCGCGTCTATGCGATCGAAGGCGCGCGCGACAAAGCACGCGCCCTGCTGCTTAGTCTCGAAAAACAACATCCCAACCATCCGCAAGCCGAGCAGATATTAGAGCAGCTAAGGTAACGATACCTTTTGCGCGTCCTTGGTCGTTCAGGGCTTGGGGGTTGGCGCGATCAGAAGATCTACGAACTGTTTATAAAACTTGTGCAGGTCGAGTTCACTCTGAATCTCGACTGCCGGCCCAACAATTTTTGGCTTATCCTGTTCGGCCCAACTCAGTGTGTCACCATACGCGGCCCCGTGATTCAGATCCACATCCAGAAAGCGCGTATCCTTGGCGGTAATAATGCTTGGATCGAGCCACGCTACAGCAGCCAGTTCGTCCCACAAATAGTTGTACTTCACCTGCATCCGAGCGTATTTCGCTACATACTGCGCCGCTGCTGAATTGCCCGCTTTCACGCGGTCCATCAGATCTTGCGTCAGGCGTGTCTTCACCGATATGTCGACCGTCGTGCAGACAACTTTTTTCCACGGAGCCATGAGAACAGCATGCGCCGCCTCCGGATCGAACCATAAATTGAATTCTCTCCGTGGCGTGTTCACAAATTCGGGATCATCCGTCGCGGGATTCAGGCTTCCACCCATGAACACCAATTCCCTGGCCAGGCGTGGGAAGTCCGGGTCAAGCGCCATTGCGATCGCGAGGTTCGTCATCGGTCCGCCTTCATATATCGTGACCTCATGCGGATATTTCCTGACCATGCGAACCAAAAAATGGGCCGCATCGTCCTCGCTCGGCTTGGTCGTGGGCACTCCCTCCGGCATCTCCCCCAGTTGGTCCGGCAGATGATAAGACCGTGGAGTCCAAGCTCCCAGCCATGCCACCGATCCGTACACCTGTTCCCACAACTCCGCTTCCTCTTTCCTTCTTATCAGCGGATACTCCGCGCCCGGAACCACAGGAATATCAGTCCGGCCGATAATTTCGAGCATGCGTAACGTGTGTGCTACTTCGGCTTTCAGCCACGCATCCCCCGTAACGACCGTAATGCCGAGAACTTCCGTTTGTGGAGACTGGATCAGCAGCAGCATCGATTGCTGATCCGTTCCTCCCGGCCCGGCTGCATCCTGGTCGATGATTATTTTCCGCTTGCCTGACGTTCGCTGGGCCGGCGCGGCTGCCAGATACACAAGCAAAAACGCGGTGAGGGTTATAACTTTGGATCTAAAGGTTTGGGTTT
>JASLEQ010000688.1 GCA_030151135.1 Candidatus Sulfotelmatobacter sp.
GTTCCTCGCTTCTGTTCGCGATTCGATTATGGTGAGTCCTATTGCCCTGGGGCTTAAACCAACGAGGGGTGGCCGCGCCGGAGAGTCCACCCCTCAAGCGTTCATCCACCAATCCCGTACCGTGCAGCGGGTTTCTGGTGGGAAAGGTTCGGACCCAGCGCCTTGCGCGCGGTTTCGAAATTCTCCCAGTCTGCGATGGCCGGCAGCGCTGGAATCGTAATTGCTTCGTGCTGATCAAGACCGGCGAGGGAAGCGTCCACCATATCTTCGGCCGTCATCACGATCTCGCTCGGCAGGTTCTCCACCGGACGACCGGATTTTGCCCAGAAAGGTGTAGACGTTGCACCGGGCAGAACAGCCTGCACGGTAACGCCTGCGCCTTCAACTTCATTCATAAGCGCCTGAGTGAAGTTCACCACATAGGCCTTGGTGCCGCTGTAAGTGCCATTCAGGAGCTCTGGTGCTAGGGCAACAACGGACGCAATGTTGATCAGCAGCCCATTCTTGCGTGTCACAAAACCTGGGAGAGCGGCAAGAGCCAGCCGTGTCAACGCGGTAACGTTGAGATAGATCATCGACTCGAGATCGTCGGTGTTCGAATCGAGGAGCCTTCTCGCGCTGCCGATGCCTGCATTGTTAACGAGTGCAGTAATTGTGGAATCGGTCCGCAGCCGTTCCGCGACGCGCTCGACGCCTGCTGCCTGGGTCAAATCTGCCGCGAACGTCTCGATCGCGCGGCCGGTGGACTTCAATCGCGCCGCAACCTCAGAGAGTTTCTCTTCGTTGCGGGCAATCAGGATGAGATCGTAGCCGCGTTTCGCAAGGCGGTCGGCATAGACCGCGCCGATGCCCGTGGAAGCGCCAGTGATAAGAGCAGTGCCTTTGAATTCGTAAGCCGACATGTTGAATACCTCCTGAGAACCCGTGAGGCTTTTCGCCTCGCATTTCAGTAGAGTAGACCAGTCGGTCTAGCGATTCAGAATAATCCGAACCCCGGGTTTTTTATTCCGACCTTGACATCGGACTCCCCCTTACAGAAAAATCCCCGGACAGACGTAGAACATCTAGTCTGAATCAGCCGTCGATTAGAGACCAAGGCGGATAGCGATGAAAGCATTGATCTTTCGCGAGACCGGTGAACCCACGAGCGTGTTGAAGTTGGAAGAGGTTCCTACTCCGTCTTTGGCCTCTGGCGAAGCCCTCGTCCGAGTACTAATGAGCCCGATCAACGCATCCGATTTGCACATGGTGCGCGGGCGCTATGGCTATCAGCCGGAGTTGCCGGCCAGCCCGGGCATTGAAGGCGTCGGGATTGTGGAGGCCGTTGGTCCGGGCGTGCAAGGTCCAGCGGCTGGAACGCGCGTAGTGTTCGTTGACACGTGGAACACCTGGCGGGAGCAGATCGTGTGCCCAGCTGACAAACTCGTTCCCGTTCCAGAGGGCGTCGACGATCCGGTCGCCGCCACATCCTACATCAACCCTTTGACGGCGTGGGCATTAACGAGATCAACTCACAATCTCAAGGAGGGAGAATGGCTTGTGCAGACGGCAGCTGCATCCAGCGTCGGGAAGTTTGTTCTTCAGTTGGCGCAGCAGTATCGATTCAAGACGATCAACATCATTCGGCGACGCGAGCAGGAATCCATCATACGGAACCTTGGAGGCCATGAGGTAATCTGCACAGCCGACGAGGATCTTAGGGCACGCCTGCAGGAACTGACGGCGGGCAAGGGGGTTGAACGAGCGATTGACTGCGTTGGAGGCGAACTTGGCGCTGAGGTTGCCCGCAACCTCGCTCCCGGTGGAACCATGCTTGTCTATGGAGCCCTGTCTAGTCATCGGCAGACGGACCCTGCCAAATTCATCATGCCGCTCTTCGCTCCGCGTTTGATTTATTCAACGGCAGCCGTTCGTGGTTGGTGGCTTCCGCGTTGGGTGCCTTCCCGGCCGCTCACAGAAGTGCGGGCAGCAACGAGCGATCTTCTCACCATGTTTTCGAACGGATCACTCACGCCGCCTGCGATTGTGCGGTATCCATTGAAGGATTTTCAAGAGGCAATTCGCCTCGCGGATGGTGAGGCAGGACAGGAAAAGGTCGTGGTGGACTTCTCCAAGTAGCCCTTGAGAACTCCATGACAAGGCTAGTGTCCAGCAAATTTCGGCCTTCGAATCTCAACTGTTGAGTCAGCAACTTCTAGATTGGGCAGAGGCCGGTAGGGCAGAGGTCGCGGGCACAATAAGGGCTATCATGCGTGCTTCAAAGCGCCAAAAGAAGCCATCCATTGCGCTTATTGTCTGTGAGTTGCCAGTTTCCTGTGCCCTTTCACGGCAACTCCTCGGGCCTTTTGAGCAAGTTTCCGGCACTGGACGGCGCACAGAGGAAGGGTGGGGAGTTTGTTTTATGCGGGGGCGTAGTTCAGCTGGTTAGAACGCCTGCCTGTCACGCAGGAGGCCGCGGGTTCGAGTCCCGTCGCTCCCGCCAGAATCTTCGAAGTCACGTGATCGCGCGGAGAGACTTACGCCGATGGCTAGAGATGTAGCGGTGGACGTCTGAGATGACCACGGAACCTTCGCCAACAGCATTTGGTTGTCCCAGTCATCGGCCGAAAGCGGCCACCCATGGCTGAATACGATCCGCTGCCCCGAACCACAGTCTTTATAGAAAATCTCAACGCCGTCTTTGGTTGTGATGGTGGGCATGTGGACTCCTTTGACCGTTGGCAGTTAATGCCCGGCAATTAGATCACACTTCGCGTGCTTATGCCTGCTAATACCAAGGCACTCCCTGGGTCCGCAGTCTAACAAAGAGCAACGAGAGCGTATTGAACTGCTTCAGGGCACGCTGGATCTTCTGATTCTTCGCACTTTGCAACGTGGGCCCATGCACGGCCACGCCATTGCAAAAGCGATCGAATTCCGTTCCGACGAGGTGCTTCAGGTCGAACAGGGATCGCTGTGTCCGGCACTGCACCGGCTGATCAAGCGCCGGTGGATCTCGGCCGAGGAAGGAACTTCGGAGAATAATCTCCGGGCGAAGTTCTACGCATTGACATCCAAAGGCAAACAACAATTGGCGGTTGAAACCGGCAAATGGGACGAACTCGCGCGAGCAATAGCGCAGATTCTTCGGCCGGGAGAGCAGGAGGAAGCATGACACGGCGCAAACGCATGCTTGCGAATCTTGAGCAGGACATTCGCGACCATCTCGAATGGGAAACCCA
>JASLEQ010000014.1 GCA_030151135.1 Candidatus Sulfotelmatobacter sp.
TCCACCTGGATGGCTCGGAGGTGTTCCAGCGCGTTCTGACGGATGTCGTCTGAGTCTGTGGTCTGGTAGGCGGCGCTCCAGAGCAGGCGAGCGGTGGTAAAGTCCTGCGCATGCTCCGCTGTATTTGCAGCCAGAACTTTCAGAAAGGGATGCGCATCGGGAATGCGGGAGCCTTTCTCGAACGCTTCCGACGCCCTCTTGAAGTCTTTCAGTTCGGTGTAGTAGATGAAACCAAGATCGTAATAAAGATGCCAGTTGTCCGGGTTGTGCTCGATCCCGTAGTTCATCAGGCGGATCGCTCTCTCCGGTTGGCCCGCGCCATTCGGCGGGGCGGGAGCCAGAAAGGTCGATCCGAACTGGTACGCCGGCAGCAGTTGCGGATCGAGTGTGGTCGTGATTTCCAGAAGCGGAGCGAGTTCGTTGAAGCGACTCTCCCGCAGGAAGTGGCGATGCCCGAAGTACTGCACGGCGCGTGTCCAGTAGATGCATGCCATCAGGCCGTTAAAGCCAAGACTGGCGTGCCTGACCAGCTTCGGGGAGGCAATATAGAGGGTATCGTCCACGATGTCGCGCGGGCGGATTTCTTCCACGTGACGCAACAACAGGATGCTGCTGATCATCGAGAACAGCAGGACGCCGGCTGCGCAAAACGTGGTTTGCTGACGCGAGGTCATTTCAAATTCCTGCGCTCGAAGATCAGGACTGCTCCGCTCAAAGCCATCGCGGAATAAAACAAGGCGTACAACGTGTTCTGCAGAATGAGCTGCGACGAGATGTGCTGCTCATGCGCAACGGCGCTGATGATGTTCAAGGCTGAAAAATTGGGTACGAGATAAGCCACTCCGGTCGTAAGCCATCGTGTGAACCCGTGCGTCAGGCTGGCGAACCCCCGCAGATCGTCCGAGAAACTGCCAATGACAAACAGCGAGAAGGCCAGGATCGCGGAAAGAAGCGGCGACGAGAATGACGAGAACAGAAGCGCGACGGAACAGACGATCAGGAATTCCAGAACGATGAAGTACAGGGCCACCAGGATCAGCGCATCGCTGCCATTAAATTTGTGAGCAACGTAAAGCAGTGCGGCAAAGACTCCGACCGCCATGAAAAAGGTATTTACGACCAGCGTTCCGGCGAGGCCGAAGAACTTGCCGACGATGAATTCCCAGCGGCGCACCGGGCGCGAGAGCACGGTGTAGAGCGTCCGTCTCTCGATCTCTTTGGACACGAGGCCGATGCCGATAAAAATGGCAATCACCACGCCGAAGAGCGATACGGAGCTCAAGCCGAGATTGATGACGACCAGTCGCTCGATCTCGATGGAAATCTGGCTGACCAGGATGGCGGCGCCAGAAAGAAGCAGCGCGAAGGCGATCAGGTTGTAGAGCACCCGGTCGCGAACTGCTTCGCGGAAGGTGTTCGAGGCGATGTAGGCGATCCGCGAATTCATTTCGATGTCCCCGCCGTGGTTTGAGAGTGTTGCAGCCTCTCGACAAAATAGGTTTCGAGCGAAGTGCGGAGCGGCGTGATCGCGATGAGGCGCAGGTGCTCGCGGCGAAGCGCGTCAATCGCGGGGTCCTGCTGGCTCTCGGCGATAATCGCTCGCACCGTTTCGCCAGTAACGTGGCAGTCGGCTCCAAGCGCCTTCATGGAAGCGGGGATATGCACCCCCTTCCAGATCACTTCCACTTTGCCTTGCACCGCAGAAGTAAGATCATCCACTGCGCCTTCGCCGCGGAGCTCGCCTTTGTGAATGATGGCCACCCGGTCGCAGAGGGCTTCGGCGTCGGAAAGAATGTGGGTCGAGAAGAAGACCGTTTTGCCCTCGTGCTTCAACTGTTCCATCAGGTCGCGGACTTCGCGTCGGCCCAGCGGGTCAAGACCCGACATGGGTTCATCGAAGAAAACGATCTTGGGATCGTGCAGAATCGCCTGCGCGATGCCGACGCGCTGCAGCATGCCTTTGGAAAACTTGCGGAGCTGCAGGCCCTTTACGTCAGTGAGACCGACGCGGTGCAGCATCTGGTCAATTTTCGATTTACGATCTTTGCCAGGAATTCCGGAGAGCTGACCGTAGTAGTCGAGCAGTTCGTGCGCCGTGAGGTAATCGTAGAAGTAAGGCTGCTCGGGAAGGAATCCGATCTGGGCCTTGACCTCGGGATCGGTCCAGTCTTTTCCGAGGATGCGAGCCTTTCCGGCCGTGGGAAAAACCAGGCCCATCAACATTTTCAGGGTTGTCGTTTTACCCGCGCCATTGGGGCCGAGGAAGCCGAAGACTTCACCCTCTTCGACGCTAAGGTGCAGGGGATGAAGGGCGCGTTTAGGATGCTTGCGCCAGAATCCCACCATGTAGGTTTTTTCAAGACCCAAGATTTCAATTGCGGCCATTGCTTGTCTTTTCCGAAGAACGATCCAGAAAAAATTATATGCAAGGAGGCGCGAGATTCAGACTCGTACGAGTTACGACGGTCACGTCGCATGAGTTGAGTGAGAAGGTTTTGGGGAAAAACGTCAAGAATTGCGTGCTTCGGAGCGTTGGAAAGGCATAACAGGCCCGCCGTCGGATTCGCCGGGCTTACCGTGGAGTTCGTAAGTGATTGAATCCAGATATTTTACAGGTAAGTTGTTGTGGCACAAGATTTTGCGGGTGGATACCCCCCTCCCCCCTCCGTTTGTTCAAAATCTTGATTCCAAAAGACTTACTTGCATTATATTTTCA
>JASLEQ010000038.1 GCA_030151135.1 Candidatus Sulfotelmatobacter sp.
CCCACTGCTACAACTCGATGCAGCCCATCGTAAAAATACACGGCGCAATTCCCAGATGCGTCGGTACGCATGATTAGGTCGCCGTTCGACGTGTAAGCAGCACCCCCATTACAGGGTGCGGAGCTGCCGTCGTAAACGTAAGTTGTGGTGCCGCTCTCCGGATTATTCTCCGCGATCATGCGACCCAACATGTCATAAGCGAATGAGCGGGTTTGCTGTCCCGCCGACGGGCTACCTACGCAATCTGTGGTGAGAGGTTGAGTGGTATTCTGGCACACGCCAAGCAGGCGTCCCGCCGCGTCATATTTGTACCGGGTCCAATAGCCGACCTGAGGATTTGTTTGACCGCAGGCGGGTGGCCCATCCTTTCGCGCATTTTGCGAAAGGGTGGGGCATTCGATGCTCTCTCCCTCTTCGGCATTTAAGCTGCGCCGCGAACTTTCATCACCGCCTTCGGCCACCGGTTGATCTTCACAATACCCTCTTCTCCGAACGCGTAACTCCGATAGCTGCTCCAGGGCCACTGCTCCGGCTCCAGCACAAGTCCTCGCCTCACAGGGTTCTGATGCATGTAGTTTAATTTCTCGGCGCGTTTGCGCTCGCTCCATACGTTGAAGTTGAGGCGATTAGCGGGCGTCTGAGCCCGCTGCCGAAATCCTGAGCGAACTCGAAGGATCTCAACCGAGTCTGCCAGACATGCGGATCGTCCGCGGCCCACAGCTTCAATTGTCCCGACTTCCTTCGTTTCCGGCACAGCACCCGGCGGGCGAAGCGCTGCTTCAGCACTTGCACAACCGTCGAAGGAGTTCCTTGCTCAGGCTCGCTGATCAGCAGATGGACATGCTCTGGCATGACCACGTAGCCCACCACCACGAAGCGGTAGCGGCGTCTGGTTTCTTCCGAGGATGTGCAGGAATAAGTCGCGACGCTTCGGCTCGGCAAGGCCATCCTTGGCGGTGGTAACAAGTCCACGTCAGACAATGCAGATGATCGTCGCCGTAATATCGCTTCAACCCGCTCGGCATGTTCCTAACTTACGAGGAGTGACGTGCCGGGATATAGAAGAAACTAGAAATTCTGATTACAATTGTTCACTTTCGGGAATCCCCACCCTTTCGCAAAAAGCGCGAAAGGATGGGCCACCCGCCTCAGGGCAGGCTCTTGCAAAAACCGCAAGAGGGGGCACCCGCATTGGTGGTAGTTATAAGAAGCTCAAAGGCTGGGGCACCCGGCTGTCTTAGCGTGGGCGGGTTACTTTTTCCGGATGTGTGCGACAAGGTCCCAAGCCTGGTGGAGGTCAGCCTGGCTCCCGATCAACCTAATATCCAGGCCACCCGTCGCCTTGCAGTGCCAGCTAGTCGGATTAACTTTGTATGCACCTCCTGAATCAATCTGATCCCCGCCTAGACAAAAGACCGTCTCGCCGCTCATATCAAATGTACGGGAGGTGATTTCTTTTCCTCCCTTGTTCTTCAAGAACGCTTCCTCACGATTGAACAATTCGCTGATCTGGGACCCCTCTTGCTGCTTTCCCGCAAACAAGAGAATCGAGGCGTGCGGATTCCGATCTTCGTGGGAACCAGATGCATCGGTATCGATCCTTACGAGCAATTCGTTCTCCTCGCCCACACTTTCTGGATACCAATTTGCAGGGACAGGGACGAAATAGTCGCGAAACATCAGCATGCTCCTGTGACGAAGGTGCCACACAGAGGCTAATATCCGGACCCGATATGAATAGCTCACGAATAAGAGCAGCATAATTATGATTCCCAGATAAGCAAACCTAGGATTCCACGCCATTGTTCGTCTCCATCGCCCGGTGGCCCGCTGTTTCGGCCATCTTTTTGTTCCATTTCGAAACTGATAGTGCCTCGTCCTAGGGCTTTTTTACAAGAGCCTGCCCATGGGGCAATGCCGAAGGGCGGAAAACGATACTGCCGCCACCTGAATCAGATAGGCCGGCGCCGATTCCGCGATGGCTTGCGCCGTGCCGCGGGCGCCGCGACAAACTTGTGAGCCATCCCGAGCAAGTCCCGCAGGACATCGGGTGCGACACGGGAGATCCGAACCAGCACGGCGGTGTATCCGACATAGTGATCGGTCACGTAGTAGACATCGGGAGCGGCCGCGAGCAGCTCGGCGCGGTCCTCGATTCCCACACGCACCAGGAGCGAATCCGGCTCAGCCGAACGATGCGTCGGCACGCACGCCATGAGCTTTCCGCGAACCTTCAGCGCGGGAGCGCCCCATGCCGTGCTCGCCTCAACGCCCGGCAGCGTCAAGCCGATCTTCCGCACCGTATCGAAGTTAATTGGGCGTCTTGGCATGTGAGAGTCCAACCGTAAGCAAGAACATAATAGCTGGAAACGCTATAGACATAGGGAACTGCAGAACTAATCGGAAGGCGAGGATGGCTCTGCAGCATCGTCCCGCACTTGCGGAAACATTTAGTTAAATGGCATAACTCGTGATATGTCAATGCAACCAATTGATAGCGAACAGTTTATGTAAAGTAAAATATTACTTGACATGTAATAAAAACTGCGTCACTCTAATGGTGCCTTTCACCTAAGGGGCAGAGAAGAGAGCATGACCGCACGCGAATTCAAGCAGGCAAGAAAGCGGAAGAACCTGACGCAAACGGCAGTAGCGAGGCTGCTAGGCGTCTCGCAGCCCTATGTGGCACTTCTGGAGAAAGGCAAGCGATCGTTCCCGGATGTTTTGGCCAGAAAAGCTGTGGTACGCCTACAAATGAGTCCTCTTGCTTTGCCAGTCAAAGAGCACAAAAGGCTCTTGAGTGCTGACCATTTTGCGAAGCAGTTTGCTTCTCTCGGGTATCCCGGTTTTGCCTCAATGCGTTCGGCATGGAAGAGAAATCCTGTTCAGGTTTTGCTAGACGCTTTGGGCCAGGACACTCTGGAAGCACGGTTGACCGAAGCACTACCGTGGTTGCTCGCCAATTATGCAAACATGGGCGGCGATAATCGCGACTGGCTGGTGCAGCAGGCACGAGTTCGTAATTTGACCAATCGTTTGGGTTTCGTTGTTAACCTCGCGATGCAGGTGCTCGCTCGAAAAGGGGAGACAGCGTCAGAGCGCTATGATTCATTGTCTCTGTTAGAAGGGAGCCTAAAAGAAAGTCGTCTCGACAAGGAAGACACGCTCTGCCAGACCCTCTCAACAACGGAGAAAGAATGGTTAAAGGACACACGGCCTGAGCAAGCGGCATTTTGGCACCTTCTGACGGATTGGCGACCGGAACATCTTCAGTATGCGACCTAAACTCGAAGAGCTTGCTCTGCCTTGGCCGTTCTTCCTGAAGGCAGTGGATCATGCATTGACCGGCCCCGTGGAACTCCATTGCCTCGGGGGTTTTGTGTTGGCATCGGTGTATGGCTTTCCGCGCCCGACAGGCGACATAGACTACATCGATGTAATTCCAAGGCAGGCCATCCGCGAGCTCAACGAACTGGCGGGATTCGAGTCAAAGCTCTGCAAAAAGCACAAAGTGTTCCTTCAGGCTGTCGGAGTATCCGATTTTCCTGAAGGCTATCAAACACGGCTGACTGAACTCGATTTCGGGCTTCCGAAACTGTCTCTAAAAGTCTTGGAGCCGTACGACTTGGCTTTGTCAAAATTAACCAGGAACAGCCCCAAAGATCGTGAGGACGTGAAATTACTGGCGGGGCGGCAAAAACTTACGTTCCAAATCCTGATCGAACGATTCGAAGCTGAGATGAAGCCTTGGCTGCCAAACCTGGAGCGTCATCTCTTGACGCTAAATCTCTGGCAGGAATATTTTGCAGATCAAATGCATCCCAGATCCACGAAGCGATAGCGGCGTCTGGCCTCTTCCAGGATGTGCAAGAATAAGTCGCGATGCTTCGGCTCAGGGAGCCAGCCTTGGCGGCGGCAGGTCCACGTTAACGCAGGTCCCCCAAGCCAATGAGAAGGACCCTGGCACGATTTTTACTACGCGAACTCACACGATGGACATGTGCTCAACGCCACGCCCAAACCCATATTGGTAACGATTGCCGTCCAAGCTTTGGAGTCCCGGGTGCCCAGCCTTGGGAGTGGCCTTCACCGGAAGCCGTCATCCTGAACGCGCGCGCTTTCACCCGCGCGCGGAAGGGTCTGGCGTGGAGCGAGAGCGCGGTCCGTAGACGCGAGATCCCTTCGCCTAAACAGCGCAGGCAGGCTCTTCACTCCGCCTGAAAGCGGTTCCCTTCAGGATGACGCCACTGCGGACTGAGTGCGGATAACTGCTTTTCCGATCGAGGAAACAAATTTCTGGAAAAACTCGCATGCTAGACTGACTGCTTCCAAGTCATGCCTTCCTTGCGAGTCATACTCCTTTGGCATCAGCACCAGCCTTTTTATAAAGACCTGGTTACAGGCGAATACCGTTTGCCTTGGGTTCGGCTGCACGGCCTCAAGGACTATTACGGAATGGTGAAGTTGCTGGACGAGTTTCCGAACGTCCACCAGAACTTCAACCTGGTTCCGTCCTTGATGATCCAGTTGCAGGACTATGTCGACGGAACCGCGCAGGATCCGTTCCTGCGCGTCGCCGCGAAGCCCGCGAAGGAACTCACGGTCGAAGAGCGCCGGTTCGCGTTGCAATACCTGTTTCAGGCGAATCCGCAGAATGTGATTGGACGCTATCCGCGATATCGGCAGCTTTGGGAGCGGTTTCGCGAGCATGGAGATCATCCGGAACGCGCCGAGCGCTACTTCCAGGATCAGGACTTCACCGATTTGCAGGTGCTGTCGCAGATCGCGTGGTTCGACGAGTTCTTTCTGGAAGAAAGGGAAGTCGCCGCGCTGGTCACGAAGGGGCATCATTTCTCGCTCGACGACCAGAAGTTCGTCATCGCCAAAGAGCGCGAACTGCTGGGCAGAGTTTTGCCGGCGCACGCGGAAGCTGCCAGGAAGGGATCGATCGAGATTTCGGCGACGCCGTTCTACC
>JASLEQ010000065.1 GCA_030151135.1 Candidatus Sulfotelmatobacter sp.
ATCGCCCGATGCCATGGTGGACACCATCAATTTCGGAGCTCCGATGGGAAGCTCGCGCATTCCTGCCGTGGCGACGGCCGTTCCAGCCGAACCTCCAATGGCGATCATTCCCTCGCGAACACCCCGGTCGCGGCGTTCACGGACCCATTCCGCTAATCCTCGATGCATCGCGGCAATCGCACGGCCACGATCCTGGGCAGCCGCCAGATCGGTGATGCTCTCGCCCGCGGCTCGGGCGATTTCATCCCGGGGTACGTCGGGCTCGAATGTGGGAGGACCTAAAACGCCAATATCGACGACCATTGCCGTCAATCCCGCGGCCACCAGGCGATCGCGCAGAAACCCGACTTCATTCCCCTTTGTGTCCAGGGCTCCCACAACGAGAATGGATCGAGGGACAGTCCAGTCACTCATCAGTCTTCCCCATCATTGACCCTCAGTCCTGGTTTGGGCCCGGAACGAACGCGATTCTTTTACCCAGCCTAAGCCTCGAAGAGCGTTTTCGGAAATGCTCAATCATTGATCGGCTGTTTGCGCACATTGTTATCGCAACAATCGCCCAACAAAACAATTCAATGGAAAGCTACGCTCCATATTCGCAATGTGTCAAGCGGAAAAGCTCGAACATTATGCTGATTTTTCCCTCCGCTACGATAACAATACCGGTACAATTGGACAGATGTTCATCCTGATCGAAAACCTGCGGCAGTTTGTCTTTGAGGAGTTCGGACCACCCCGTTATGAACAGCTCGCGGCCTTCTTCGAGCGTGCCATTCGGGCCGGCGAGATCAGCCCCGGAGATCGACTACCGACCGTGCGGCAACTCTCAGGACTGATGAGAGTGAGCGCCACCACCATCAGCTCGGCATTCAACCTCTTAGGGAGCCGCAAATTTGTTCGGGCCGAAGTCGGCCGCGGCACCTTCGTCGTTTCCGATTGGCAACATGGACATGGTACTTCGCTGAGTTCGGATGCCAATGTGGTCTCTTCCAATTGGCCGGATGGAAACGGAACTTCGCTTCATTCGGGCCGCACGACCAGCCTGCGTTCCCTCCCCGGAAACCGAGGGAGTCGAAGCCCCTGGCGGCGCAACACGCTGATGCGGGCCAGTTCGCGACTACGCGCCAACTACCCAGCCGCTATGGAATGCAGCACGGGACGGCCGGATGCGCGATTGCTTCCACTGGAAGTTATCCGTCAGGCTTGGGCGAATTGTATGCAGGAAGTCACATCAGCCGATCTGCAGTATGCCGGTACCGAACCAATCCCGTCGTTGGCCGACATCCTCGTTCCTATATTGGAGGGCGACCTGATTCCGGCGCGGACTCAGGATCTGATCGTGGGTAGTTCCGCACAGCAATTTTTCGCTCTCATCTATGAAGTCGTATGCGCGAAGTCGGAAAAGTCCTCGTTGTTGGTTGCGGTCGAGGAGCCTGGGTACCCGACTCTGTTCGATACCTTGGAGCGTGCCGGCGACCGGCTTCTGGGCGTTGCCGTAGATCGCTTTGGCGTCATACCGGCGTCGCTCGATGCCGCCTTGCGGGACGGCGCAAGCCTGGTGATTCTAACGCCGCGTGGTCACAATCCAACCGGCGCTTCCTGGTCGCCGCAACGCTTATCAGAGCTCTCCGACGTATTGAAGTCTCACCCTGACGCATTTGTTGTGGAAGACGACCAGGTGGCAGGCATCACCACAACCAAGCCAGGCTCTCTGCTCTCCGTACCTGAGCTCGAGCATCGGGTTTTGCACATCCGGTCATTTTCGAAATCAGTGGCGCCGGACCTGAGGATGGCGGCAGCCGTCGCGCGCCCGTTTCTCAAAGAGCCGCTGTCGGAAGCCAAAAGCTTCGCCGATGGGTGGAGTTCACGCTTGCTGCAGAGAGTTCTCGCGCGCACGCTCCAGACGGAGGAGGCTAAGGTGGCCTTGAACAAAGCGCGCGATGCTTACCGCGACCGTCGCCAAAGCGCATGTGCGGCCTTAAATCAGGTCTTGGCAAGCCGTGGGGGATCCTGCTGGCCAGGTTCTGACGGCGTGAATGTGTGGCTCCGGCTGCCCCCGGGCGTCGATTCAAAACATATTCAGGAGCGAAGCGCAGCTGCGGGCGTTCGTATCGCCGATGGTGAACCGTTCTTCATTGCCCCGGGCCAGAGCGAGGTCGTACGGATCAATGCAGGTTCGGTCGAAGCACCAGATGCCGCAAAGGCCGGCAAGATCGTGGGACAAGCGATTCTCGACTATGACTGGCAAAATCCCGGACCGATACATGTATAGGGCGGAGTAAGTGAGCCGATTGGCGGAGTTCACCTTTGTCCGATCGGTGCCGGCACGCTTCTGTTGTCAGTCGCCTGGGATGTCGGCGCATTTTAATGGATTGTGAGCGTAACTGATCCTAATCTAGTCACCGGATGAGAAGCCGAATGGGGTTTTCTGCCACAATGACGCGGTGGCCGTGGGCGCGGTGCGAGCGGCCTTGGATGCGGGGCTGGGGATTCCGCATGACATCGCTATCGTGGGCTACGACAACTTGCAGTACTCGAGTTTTTTGCAGATCCCACTGACTTCGGTGGATCAGTGGACGAGCCAGCTAGGCGAAGCAGCGGCGCAGTTGGCGCTGGCTCTTGTGGAGAAGAAGATTGATTCGCCGCGGGAGATTTTGCTGGCTCCGACACTGGTGGTGGGGGAATCGACGGCCACGAAGAGGCCGGCTGCTCGCAGGGCGCGGGCGGCGAAGAAGCGCACGCGCGAGTAGGTCTGTTTGCTCTGCCAGCCGGTGTCTGGGACAACTGCTTCTGCTTGCGTAATCGCTAACGTCGATGGAAAGGCGGGTTCAGGATGGCTTCACGGTCAGTGGCTGCATTGATAGGCGTGTGTCTTGGAGTCGGCAGTATTGTGGCGCATGACCTGGAGGCTCAGAAGGCACTCCGCGCCGACAAGCGGGCGATCGATTATGCGAATCCGCTTGTAGGGACGGCTCCGCTGGATAATGCCGCGTTCATCGGCAACGCGCCGCCACCCGGACAAAGGCTGTACGCGGGGTTCACTTCGCCGGGAGCGGTGCTGCCGCACGGCAGGACGAATGTTGCCCCGATAAATCGCGACCAGGATTTGTCCTATTCGACCTCGGTGGAGTCGCCGTACTACTATCCGAACCGAACGATGATCGGGTTTTCGAGCGGTTCGCCGGATGGGCCTGTGATTATGCCGGTGGTGGGCGACTGGACCGTACCGCCGGAGAGGAACCGCTCGGTGTACGACAAGAAAACGGAGAAGGCTACGCCGGGATATTACTCCGTGGTGCTGGATGATTTTCATACCCGGGTAGAACTGACCGCGACTGAGGGGACCGGGCTCTTCCGGATTACGTTTCCAAAGTCTGAGAAGGCGCATTTGTTGTTGGATTTGGGCCGCGTGGGCGGTGGCGTGGAGGTTGTGGACGATCATACAGTGCGCGGCGAGGCACAGGTGGGCACGCAAGGACAGCGGGGCGCGGACCCCGAAGATTCATTTTTCGTGGCGGAATTTTCGCGACCATTTGCCGCCTTCGGAGTTTTCCGACAGATTCCAGCGGCAAGCGCCGACATGGGGCAGCCGATCATCGGAGGCAACGAGGTGAGACCGTCTCAACGCAACATTCGGGGCAACTATGCCGGCGCCTACCTGCGGTTCGTTACAAGCAACAGTGAGCAGGTGCTGGTAAAGGTTGCTACCGGGCGGAGCTACCAGGCTGCGGAAAACAAACTTCGCGAGGAGGAGCCGGGGTGGAACTTCGACGGCGTGAAGGCGGCTGCGGAGGCGGAGTGGGAACGCAAGCTGAGCCGGATTGAGATTGATGGTGGAACCGAAAAGGAGAGAATGCTGTTTTACTCCTGTTTGTTCCTTTCGTTTTCGAGTCCGCACCTTCTGGCACGCAAGGGGGAAGAGTTTCGGGACCGGAATGGTGTTTTGAGGACTGCTGAGCATGACCGCTACGACTCAGTTCCCTTCTGGGACACGGGGCGAAATCAAGTGGTGTTGCTTTCTCTGCTTGAGCCGGGGGTGAAGCTGGACATTTTGCGCTCGCAGTTGCAGATGGCGCGGGAGAGCGGATACTTCGATACTTCGTTTCATGGCGACCACGCGGCCCTGATGTATCTGGGAGACATGC
>JASLEQ010000115.1 GCA_030151135.1 Candidatus Sulfotelmatobacter sp.
CACCAATAGTAACCCCTAAAAGACCGCCTTAAAGATGAGATGCAGGATGGCTGTTTTTGGGTTCTTGGGGGGTGGCGTCTTGGGTTCAAAATACACTCCCGCCCGCCAGAGTTCCGGAGCAGGAGAATCGCAGCTGCCGAGACAGGATCAACGTGTGATGCTCTCTGAAATCGTTCTTGCCAATTCCCTTAGAGGATGAACTTGTCTCCTGTCTTCGACCTCCAGATGAGCGATCTCCTGCTCGATCTGCGCTTTAAATTCGTTGGAAGCCCGCCGGAACTCGTTCATGTACTTACCGATCTGGCGGGCGATCTCCGGCAGTTTCTTGGGCCCAAAGATAATTAGGGCCAGAAAGAACAGGAAGATCGTCTCGGAGAAACTCATGCCGATCATCATACTGCCGGAGAACGAAAGGCGGCAATGCTCGGGAGACGAAGTGGTGACAAGTTCATCCTCTACGGGAACTGGTAAGAACGATTTCAGAGAGCATCACACGTTGATCCTGTCTCGGCAGCTGCGATTCTCCTACTCCGGAACTCTGGCGGGCGGGAGTGTATTTTGAACCCAAGACGCCACCCCCCAAGAACCCAAAAACAGCCATCCTGCATCTCATCTTTAAGGCGGTCTTTTAGGGGTTACTATTGGTGACTCCAGCCGACCGATTCCGTCCAATGAGGGTGATATACTGCGTGTATTCAGCGCGGTAGCTGGGGTGGAAGCTCTCGCCCTAAACTAAGGAAATTCAAAGATGGCTCGTAGTTCTCGCCGGTCGCTCTTCCTTGTAGCTTTTTTTCTCCTTGCCTGCGGATTTCTGGGAATTCTTTTCGCCCAGCGTTCCGGCCAGCAGTCGTCGATGACCGGCGACTCCGACGTCAAGGACAGCCTGAAGCAATTCACCGATGTGTACGCGCTCGTCGAGGAGAACTATGCCGAGCCGGTGAATCCTGACAAGGCGATTTATAACGGCGCCATCCCCGGCATGCTGCACGCGCTCGATCCGCATTCCAATTTCTTTGATCCCAAGTCTTACGCGCTGATGCGCGAAGACCAGCGCGGCAAATACTACGGCGTGGGCATGACCGTCGGCCCGCGCAACAACAAAGTCATCGTCATTTTCCCCTTCGTCGGGACCCCGGCTTATAAGGCAGGCATTCATCCCGGCGATGTCATTATCGCCGTCGACGGCAAATCGACCGAGAACATGAGCACCAGCGACGTTGCCGATTTGCTCAAAGGACCGAAAGGCACCACCGTTCACATCAGCATTTCGCGCGAAGGCGTCGAGAAGCCGATGGAGTTCACGCTGGTCCGCGACGAGATTCCACGCTACTCCGTCGACGTCCACTTCCTGATCAAGCCAGGAATCGGATACATGCACGTCAACGGCTTCAATGAAACCACCGAGCACGAAGTCTCAGAAGCGCTGGATTCATTTGGAGATCTGAAGGGACTGATTCTCGACCTTCGCGGTAACCCCGGCGGCTTGCTCAGTGAAGGTGTCGGCGTGGCCGACAAGTTCCTCAAAAAGGGACAGTTGATCGTTTCCCATCACGGTCGCGCTTCGGCTGAGAAGCGCTACGTGGCGCAGCACGGCAACGCAGGCAAGGATTATCCCATCGTCGTGCTGGTGAACCGCTTGACCGCTTCAGCCGCGGAGATCGTTTCCGGAGCAATTCAGGATCATGATCGCGGCCTGATTGTCGGCGAAGTGACGTTCGGTAAAGGGCTGGTACAGACCGTCTACCCGCTTTCGGAGAATACCGGTCTCGCCCTGACCACCGCTCACTACTACACGCCGAGTGGCAGACTGATTCAGCGCGACTACAGCAATATCTCGCTTTACGACTACTACTACAACCGCAGCGACGACAACAACACTGCGAACCGCGAGGTTAAGCTCACCGACAGTGGACGCACTGTCTACGGTGGCGGAGGCATCACGCCCGACGTCAACATTCCTCCGATCAAGACGAACCATTTCCAGGACACGCTGCTCCAGCACTACGCGTTCTTCAATTTCGCCAAGCGCTACGTCGTGGATCACCATCCGACCAAGAGCTTCGAAGTGGACGACGCTACCATGCAGGCGTTCCGCAAGTCCCTGGATGAAGCAAACGTTCCCTACACGCAGGCCGAACTCATCGACAATAGCGACTGGATCAAATCGAATATCAAGTCCGAGATCTTCGTCGATGCCTTCGGTCAGGACGAAGGTATGAAGGTACGGGCGGAGTCGGATCCAGAGGTCGTCAAGGCCCTCGATCTGCTGCCCCAGGCCAAGGCATTGGCCGATAACGCGAAGAAGATCGTCGCCGAGCACAATATGGCGCCGGTCCTGAACCGATAGCCGCGTATGAATTTCACAGAGCCCGGGATGCGTTCCGGGCTTTGTTTTTGCTCGCAGTTCCGAACATTTTGACGAGCCTCAGCTTTCATTGACTTGGCCGTTCGGGTGGGCGAAAATACGCGCTAGGCGCGGTTGCGGGGGCGATCGCGAATCTGGCAAGACCAACGCGTAGGTCGCCGCCATCGCTGTCATTCTGACGATTCATGGATCTTTTTCAGTCTTATACGCGGAGTGGGATCTCGCGCGGCGGGCCGTCGAGGCTGGCTTGAACGCGCCTATACTCGCTGGAGCAGTGCTTCTGGCAGCGATTGCAGGCGTTACAGACCTGCGCAGCCGTCGAATCCCCAACTGGCTGACCGTCTCCGGACTCGTGGTCGGTTTAGCGGTGCGGGCGTGGTTTCAGGGGTGGGCCGGGGTAAAGACCTCCCTTCTTGGCGTTGTGCTGGGACTCGGCTTGTTACTGCCATTTGTTCTCCTGCGCAGCCTGGGCGCCGGAGACTGGAAACTTGCCGGAGCGTTGGGTGCCTTCGCCGGGCCTGCGCTTCTGACCGATCTTCTGATTGCATCGGTGTTCGTCGCAGGTGTGATGGCGGCAGCGTTAGTGATCTACAAGGGACGCGTGCAGCAGACCATGCGCAATATCGGCCATATCCTGGTTTCGCTGGTAACCTTTCGGTTGCCCGAGGCCCGGGTCTCGCTCGATAATCCAGACGCTTTGAAGGTTCCTTACGGTGTCGCGTTGGCTCTGACCGTGATCCTGTATGCGGCGGCACACACCCAGGGAGTCGTTTCCTAGATGAAACGCGCC
This sequence comes from Candidatus Sulfotelmatobacter sp., assembly GCA_030151135.1. The sequence continues at coordinate 3,156 of JASLEQ010000115.1, forward strand.
AGCCCTAAATCCGCTCGCCAGTTGCTGCATGAAAGCAGCGGCGCCGAGATCGCTGAAGCGGCAGCTGTTCTGCCCCTGATGTTTATGGTCCTGCTGGGAATCTTCTGGTTCGGCCAGGCCTTCAGCCTTTACGGAGCGATCACGCGTGCGGCTCAGGAAGGTGCGCGAGCCGGGTCGGCCCCTGGATGTACCACATGCGGAGGCGCGGCCACAAACACGACCTATGCCGCAACGGCTTCCGCGGCTGTGAACCAATCCTTGGTCGCATCCAAACTGGATCCCACCCTTGCGCAATCGTCGACCTACCCCGCTTACACATCGTGTGCCGGGTCCGTCATGCTCAATTGCGGAAATACCGGAGCGGCTTGCATCCAGCTCCCGGTTCAGCTGTTGACGAATACACAAGGCGGAGGAGACTGCGGCGTTGCCGTCTATTTCCAGTACCCATTCAAATTCTGGCTGCCTTTCACTTCGATCAATAACCAGCGGATTATGCTGACCGCTTCGGCCACCGCCCGAATGGAGACAAATTGAGTCCCTTCGAGCATCTATGGCGCAGGTTGCAGGACACAAAAGAGCTTGCGCAGTTTTCCGCCATGATTCGCGAGGAGCGCGCAGCCCAGATCGTGGAATTTGCCGTTGCGCTGCCTCTGCTGATCGTTTTTGTCGTTGGCATTTTCGATTTCAGCAACGCCTTCACGCTCAAGCAAAAACTCACCAACGTCGCTCGTGACGCCGCTCGCACCGCTGCCGCGGAACCGACGTCTGACTTGGGAAACGCGGCGCCGATCTCAGTCACCGATGCGTTCTACGTGATCGACGACTATCTCAAGGCGAATAACATTAACGATTGCGGCGTGACGACACCGGGTCTCCTGGTCGCCAAACTGACGTGGCAGTTCAGCGTAGCCGCCGGCTCGAGTTCGCCTTGCGGCATCGTTATTACGATTAACCGCGGATACTACTTCGATTTGCCCCAGCCGACTCAGGCGCCGGGCGTAACGTGCGCGCCCCAGACTCCTGGCCAGGGACTCACGCAGGTTCTCAGCACTTGTGTGAGCATTCAATATACATATCCGTGGCGCTTCGGGCAGGTTGCCACTCTGATCGGTGGAGGCAACAGCATGCTGCCGACCGTGATCTCCGGTGAGGCGGTCGCAGGAAACGAATTCTGATGAAAGTCACCCGACAATTTCGCCGTCTTCAGCGCAACGGTGAACAAGGGGTCACGATTGTCCTCGTCGCGATCGCGATGGTCGCAATCATGGCGATAGCCGCGATGTCGATCGATTTGGTGACGCTCTACCTGGCCCGCGAAGAGGCGCAGCGGTCCGCAGACACGGCAGCTCTTGCGGCGGCTCGAGTTATTTCTGTTTCTGGAATTACCGGGACCGGCGCTCCCGCCAACAATCCTGCAGCCTGGAGTCTTATATGCGGTCCCATCACCGTCGGCACCACCAGTGGAGGCTGGGCGACTCAAGCCGCCACTTCGGTCGCCGCACAAAACACTGTGGGCGGACAGGTAGCGAACGTCAACGTCACCTATTCTGATGGGACAACCAGCGGCGTCAATGACTGCTCCACACTCGGGGCGACCTTCGCAGTCAATCCAATGGTCACGGTGCAAATCACGCCCGTGACCATACCAAGCTTTTTTTCTCGAATCTGGGGAAACACGGGTAGTACCGTCAGCGCTTCGGCAACAGCAGAGGCTTTCAATCCATCCGGTTCGAGTACCGAAGGCGTCACCACGACTGGCATGGTTACCCCCGTCCAGCCGCGATGCGTCAAGCCGCTCATGGTGCCGAATCTCGATCCCCGGGATGGAAGCTGCGGCATTAAACCCGCATGCCAGCCTCTTGTCAAGCCTGACGGAACGTTAGGGCACCCGGGCATTTCGTTGGGCGGGAACAGCGGCAATGGCATGATCGGCGAGGAATTCACCCTCTATGCCGATTGTGTTCCAGGTGGTACGAATTGCAGTCCCATCGACACCCCACCACAGGCGAACTCCTCGAGCTTCCCAATGTCCCCGAATCTCGAATACGCTCCTGGTGCAGTCGGTACGGGGGCTGTAGCTGTACCCTCCTGTTCTCAAAACACCGACAACTATCAAGCCGCAGTCGCCGGATGTGACCGTACGACGGTATATCAATGCGGCCTGCAGTTCTCCCAG
>JASLEQ010000156.1 GCA_030151135.1 Candidatus Sulfotelmatobacter sp.
CGAGTTCCGGCGCGCCATTCGAAGTCATACGAGAAGCGGAGGAATTCAGCGCGGCGATGGAAGGCGGCAAATCGCCAAGATCAATAAGCGCTCCGTTGCCCAGAGCCACGGCGCGCTCGACGCAATTCTCCAGCTCGCGCACATTGCCCGGCCAGTCATAGTTCATCAGGGCTTTCATGGCGGCGTTCGAAACCCGCAGGTCGGCGCCGGGAGCGTAACGTTCGCAGAACCAGTTGACCAGCATCGGGATATCGCTGCGGCGCTCGCGCAAGGAAGGCACAAACAGGGTCACGACGTTGAGTCGGAAATAAAGATCCTTGCGGAAAGTGCCGTTTTTGTAGGCGGCTTCTAGATCACGATTGGTGGCTGCCATGACGCGGACATCAACTTTCACGCGCTGATTGCTGCCGACCGGGCGCACTTCTTTTTCCTGCAGGACGCGGAGCAGTTTGGCCTGGAGTTCGAGCGGGAGTTCTCCGACCTCGTCGAGGAAGATTGTGCCTCCATCGGCAGCCTGGAAGAGTCCCTGCTTGGATTTCAGTGCTCCGGTGAACGCTCCTTTTTCGTAGCCGAAGAGTTCGCTTTCGATCAGGGTGGGGACGAGGGAACCGCAATCGACGGCGACGAAGGGGCGTGCGGCGAAGGCTCCACGGAAATGCATGGCGCGGGCGACGAGTTCCTTGCCGGTGCCGCTCTCGCCGTAGATGAGCACGGGAGTGCGCGTGTCTTTGAGGCGCGCAACCATGCGGAGGACTTCCTGGATGCGGGTAGAGGATCCGATGATGCCATGCGCGGCGGTCTCGGAGTCGGTGCGCTGGCGCAAGAATTCGTTCTCTTCAACGAGACGGACTTTTTCGGCCATGCGTCGCAGAAATAGACGCAGCTCTTCGAGGGGAGAGAACGGCTTCGTAATGTAGTCGTAGGCTCCGAGCTTCATGGCCTGAACGGCAGTCTCGATGGAGCCGTGGCCGGTCATGAGCGCGATCTCGGTGCGCGGAAGAAGTTTCTTCACCTTCTCCAGAAACTCGAGACCTGACATGTGGGGCATGACCATGTCGGAGAGGACCATGTGGACGGCTTGTTCTTCCAGGAGGGCAAGGGCGGACTCGCCGCTCTCGGCTTCGAGGCAGGAGAATCCCAGCGCTTCGCCCACGGTGCAGCAAAGCTTACGGATCGTCTGCTCGTCGTCAACGACCAGCAAACGGATTTGCAGATCTTCTTTGGTGCCTGCGTTATTCACTCAGCCTTCCCAAAAGTCTTCGAGACAACTTCAATGAACTGTTGCACTCGAAACGGTTTTTCGACGCAAGGGGCCCCGGTTTCCCGTAAAGTCTGAACAGTTTCTTCGTTGGCGATATCGCCGGTAATGAAAATAAGGCGATTGGCGAGATCGGGACGGTGCTTCACGATCCAGGCGTGGACCTGGCCGCCGTCGACGCCGCCGGGCGTGCGCATATCGGAGACGATGCCGAGGAATGATCCGTTCTCAAGCAAGCGCAGGGCGTCGACGCCGGATTCGCAGCACACGACGGGGTATCCGCTGCGTTCGAGGGCAGCTTGAACGTAGGCCATGACCGCCGGTTCATCTTCAATGAGCAGGACGGGCAGGGGAGTGGGTCGCATTGCGGGCATGCTCATGGCTGTTTGACTCCTGCCGCGACACCCATTGAGGCGGTGTGCGGCGCCGCGGGGAGGCGGACGATGAAAGTGGCTCCCTTGCCCGCGACATTGTTGTGGCATAGGATCTCGCCGCCGTGCTCCTTGACGATTCCGTAGCAGATGCTGAGTCCGAGGCCGGTACCTTTTCCGACCTCCTTGGTGGTGAAGAAGGGATCGAAAATTTTATCGGGCTGCGAAATGCCCTCACCGTTGTCTGAGAAAGAGACTTCCACCGCATCGCCAGACTTGGTAGTCATGATTTCGATGCGGGCCTGGCGGCCGGCTTCGCGCACGGCGTCGTAGGCATTGTTGAGGATGTTGAGGAAGACCTGCTGCAACTGATGAGCATCGCCGACGACATCGGGAAGGCCCTCGTCGAAGTGCTCGATGACCTCAACGCCATGACTGGTAAAGTCGTAGGCGCGGAGCTGGATGGTGCGGCGCAGGATGAGATTCAGCTGCAGGGAATTTCTCTGCGGCGGCATCTGCCGGGCGAAGCTTAGCAGGTTCTGGACGATCTGCTTGGTACGTTGAGCCTCTTGCAGGATGACGCGAAGATCTTTGCGAGCGCCATCCGGGAGGTCGGGATTCTCCATGAGAAGATCGGCGAACCCGAGAATCGCCGTCAAAGGATTGTTGACTTCGTGGGCGACGCCTGAGACGAGCTGACCAACCGCCGCCATTTTTTCGGCGTGTACGAGCTTGTCGCGCAGCACGGCAGAATCCGTTATGTCGGTGAGGACGACGACGATGCTGGTGACCATGCCTTGCTCGTCGCGCATGGGGCTAAGGTTCGCGGAGTACTTTCCCGCGCCGTTGCGGCGAACGATTTCGATTTCAAGGTTGTCGACCTGCTGGCCGTTGAGGGTGTTCTGCACGGCCTGCGCGAGCGCAATCCGGTAGGATGAGGCGGCCAGTTCAAGCAATGGATGTCCGAGCAATTCGCTCTGCTCGAAACCTGCCTCTGTCCAGCGGCGATTTGCATAGCTGATGAGTCCGGCAGTGTCGGAAACGACGATCATGCTCTGCGTGTTGTTGAGGATTTTCCCGGAAAAGTCCCTTTCGCGATGCAGTTCCGACTGGGAAGTCCTTAATCCGGTGACATCGAGCATGAGACCGCGGGTCTGCAGAAGCCGGCCCTCGCGGTCGAACAATCCGAAGGCGTTGATGAGGACGTGAATGGGGGAACCGTCTTTGCGCTTGAGAGTGGCCTCGAAATTCCTGAGCGAACCATTCTCTTCCATGGTGCGGACGTGCCGCTGGCGCTCTTCGGGCGTGGGATAGATCTGGCTTGGGATATCGGTCTGGAGCAGCTCTTCGCGGCTTTCGTATCCCAGCATGCGCACCATGGCGTCATTGACTTCGACGAAGCGACCGCCAGGGGTACTGAAGAAAAGTCCTTCCTGGATATTGTCGAACAGCTCACGGTAACGGCGCTCGGCCTCGTTGCGGTCGGAGATATCTTTTAATACGTGAATCGTCTGCAGCCCGGCTCCGGAGGGACCGTGAACGCGAGAAGTCGATACCAGGTAAGTACGATCAAAGACGGTGTGCGCGAATTCGGAGGAGTTTTCTGAGAGCGAGCGGCAGAATGGGCACGAGTATGAGGTGGAATCCGTGGTCAACTCCATCAAGGCGCGCATGTTGACGCCGATCAGTTCCGCAGGGTTGACGCCGATCATGGACGCGAGCGAGCGATTGACGCGCAGCACCTTGTCGCTTTCGTCGTGGACCACGATGAAGTCGGAGATGGCATCGAAGATTTTCGGTCCAGTGCCGGTTCGACTTTTCGATTTTCGTGAACAGGCGGGCATTGTCGAGCGCCATAGCGGCGTGGCCGGCCATGGTTTCAAGGAAAAGCCGATCTTCTTCTCCAGCGGATATTGGACGACCCGCGAGGCAGAGCAGTCCTGCTGTCTCGCCGCTGGCGCAGAGGAGCCGCACCACCGTGCACTCTGACCAGGCGAGAATAGCAGCGGATTCGCTGCCGAGGAGATCCTCCGCCAATGAGGTGGTTACGCTGGCGGCGGGTTTCTTCATGAATTCAGCGAGAGCCGCTGCGAGCTTTCGTTCCAGACGTGGGGTTAAAGCACCTCTTGAGGAAGACTTCACATTCCCGGCGTTATCTTCCTCATTCTTTTCCGCGGCGGGGGGTACTACTGCGGGAGCATGGAGAGCGAGGCGCTTCTGATGGAGCGCCAGCACTTGCCACTCGCCTTCATGAAGGACGGCGAGCAATCCGCCCTGCGAGCCAGTGGCCTCGACCGTCCGGCTGACAAACAGCCGTGCGAATTCCGGGAGACGCAGGGCACCGTCGATTTCCCGCGCTAAATCAATCAAAGCTTCGGCGCGGCGCCGATTGCGCTCGGAGTCATGCAGGTTGCGCGCGACCTCGAGCATGACGGCGGCCTGATTGGAGAGGGCCTTGGCGCGCCGGATGTCCTCTTGCGAGATTCCCATTCCGTCGAGCCGATCGAGTACGCCGAACATGCCGAGCAGTTTGTCGTCGCTTCCTAATAATGGAACCGCGAGGAACTGGTGCACCTTGTACTTGGTGACGACCTCGAGGTTGGCGCCGGGAGTTCGGCTGGCTTCATCGGTCCAGAAAACTTCCTTGGCGCGCAAGGCCGTCGTTGCGATGCCTTCAGGGAAGAGATTGTTGGCCGGCCGTGGCTCGCCTTTTTCGACGGCAAAGCGAACCTGAAAGTGATCCTTTTCATGAAGTGCGATAAAGCAGCGGCCGTAGCCCAGAAAACCTGCCGCTCGAATGACAAATGTTTGGAGGAATTGATCAAGATTATTGCTGGAATTCAGCTCCGAAGAAATCTCAAGTAATTGATGAAGTTCTTGCGCCTGAGCGTGTGCGGTGGCATGGAGTTCGGCGTGGGCCACGGCGACGGCGCCGAATCCCGCGAGAGCGGCGACCAAGGAACGTTCTTCGCTGGTGAAGACGCCGTCGGGTCGCGGATAGATGAGGATGGCGCCCTGGGTCCGCGCCGTTCGAAAAGGAGCGGCCATGAGCATGCCTGCCGCCACCACGCTGCCGAGGGAGTGGACGTCGTCGCCGATGGAGACCGTCAGCGGCTCTCCGGCGGCCACGGCGCGTTGTGCGAGATCGGCTGCGAAACGGAGAGTTTGCCGATCATGGCGGGCGCGGGCCGAAGTGGCCAGTTGCGGCGTCTCCGCTGAAACGGCTTTCAGCTCGAAAGGACCTTCGCGGCGGAGCAGAACACAAACCAGTTTTGTGCGCAGGAGCAAGCGCAGGCGGTCGGCCAGCGCCTCGATGACGGCGCCGACGTCGGGACTTCCATGGAAGGCGTGGGCGACGTCCGCCAGAATTTCGGCGCGCCGATGCTCCTCGCGGGAAGCTTCCATCAGCCGGGTGGCTTCGAGCAGGCTGCCCACCTGTCCAGCGAGGATGGTGGCTTTTGCGGCGAGATCCTGATCGAAAAATTCGTCACTGGCATCGTGAAGAAAGGTGAGGGCTCCGATGACCTCGTCTGCAACGACAAGGGGAGCTGCCATCAGCGAACGAGCTTCAAAGCTACGGGCCAAAGGAAAGTTGGCGGACTGCACGTGGTTGGCGAAGATCGTTCTGCGCTGCCGCACCGCCTCGGCGGTCACGGTGCTCTCATCGGGACGCAAGCGCATTCCGACAAACCGGTCGGCCATTTTTCCATTCGCCTGCTGGCCGACAAGTTCATCGCCGAAATGACACTTCCAGAAGTAGACCCCGGAAACCTGGAAGTACACACGACTCAGCCGGCATGTCAATTCGATCAGAGAAGCCGAAGTCGTGCG
>JASLEQ010000181.1 GCA_030151135.1 Candidatus Sulfotelmatobacter sp.
CTGTAGGAATCGGTCCGCCAGTTGGTGCGCGATACCCTAGTAGCAAAAGGTTACAAGGTCGTCGAGGGTGACAACGGTGAAGCCGGGCTGGCAGCGGCGGCACGCGTGAAAGGAAAGATCGATCTCGTGATCACAGATGTAGTGATGCCTGGGATGGGAGGGCGCGAACTGGTGAAGCAGCTCACGGCGAGCCATCCGGGAACGAAAGTCCTGTATCTCTCCGGTTACACGGAAGATGCGATTATCAGTGACGGCTCGATTGAGCTGGGAACGGCATTCCTACAGAAACCCTTTACCCTTCAAAATCTCACCCGCAAAGTGCGCGAAGTGCTCGCGTAGTCCCCATGTTTTTTAACGGCAGTCAAGAATTGCCAGCCGCTTGATGCGATTCTGAAACTTTTTCGCGCGCGCCGCGTCCATTGATAAGAAAATAGAGGTAACGGCTGACGTGTGGCGTCAGCTGATCGTGCTTCGAACAGGGGTTCCTATGTTGATCAAAAGAGCTGCCGATATCCGCTCTTCGGAAATTACTCCGAAGAGTCAGTACGTGAACCGCCGGAAATTTCTGGCAAGCGTGGGAATGGCGGGGGCTGCGGCAGCGGTGGGGTTTGGCGGGCGCGAAATCCTTTTCCCTTCGTCGACGGTGCTGGCGGGAAACAAGATTGACGGCATCCGGAAGAGTTCTTTCAGCACGACGGAGACAGTGACTCCGTATAAGGATGTCACGCATTACAACAACTACTATGAATTCTCGACAGAAAAGGATGAGCCGGCCGAGTTGGCGAAGAATTTCAAGACGCGGCCATGGAAGGTGAAGATTGAAGGGCTGGTCGAGAAAAAGCAGGAACTCGATGTGGACGCGATCATCAAGATGGCGCCGCCCGAGGAGAGGATTTACCGGCATCGATGCGTCGAAGGGTGGTCGATTGTCGTACCGTGGGTGGGGTTTTCGCTGAGCGAGTTCATCAAAAAGGTGAACCCCACGAGCAAAGCAAAGTTTGTGGAATTCACGACGCTGCTGGACATGAGACAAATGCCGGGAGAACAGCGGCCGGTGCTGCAATGGCCTTACGTGGAAGGGCTGCGTATGGACGAGGCGATGAATCCACTCACGCTGCTGACGTTCGGAATGTATGGAGAAGAACTTCCGAACCAGGATGGCGCGCCGATCCGAATTGTGGTTCCGTGGAAATACGGGTTCAAGAGCGCGAAGGCGATCGTCAAGATTCAGTTTACGGAGAAGCAGCCGGTGAATACCTGGAACTTGTCGGCTCCGAACGAGTATGGGTTTTATGCGAATGTGAATCCGAATGTGGATCATCCGCGCTGGAGCCAGGCGAAGGAGCGGAGGCTGGGAGAATTCCTGAAGCGTCCCACGCTGATGTTCAATGGCTACGGAGATCAGGTCGCCAGCATGTATAGCGGAATGGATCTGAAGAAAAACTTTTGAGCGGGCGGCTAGTCGGCGGCGGTCCGTTAAATTGCGTCTTACGGCGTGGGCAGCGAGCGGGGGTCTTCTTGTTCGCTGACGATGGAGCGCTGACTGCTTCTTTATGACTCGTTATTTCAAACCCGCTATCTTCGTTGCGAGCCTGATTCCTGTGATTCGGCTAGTGTGGCTGGGGCGGCACTCAGGCCTGGGCGCGAATCCGATCGAGTTCATCACACATTCGACGGGCGACTGGACGCTGATTTTTCTGCTGGTCACGCTGGCGATCACGCCGCTGCGAAAAATCAGCCGGCAATACTGGTTGATCAGTTACCGGCGGATGATTGGGCTTTTTGCATTTTTCTATGGCTGCCTGCACCTGATGACGTATGTGTGGCTGGACAAGTTTTTCGATGTACACGAGATGCTGCATGACATTGCGAAGCGGAAGTTCATCACGGCGGGGATGACCGCGTTTGCACTGATGATTCCGCTGGCGCTGACGTCGACGAAGTGGGCGATCCGGAAGATGGGGAAGCGGTGGCAGAGTTTGCATCGCCTGATTTATTTCAGCGCCGTGGCGGGCGTGATCCATTACATCTGGCTGGTGAAGGCGGATCTGAAGAAGCCGCTGGAATACGCGGCGGTGCTGGGAGTTCTGCTGGGATATCGCGTGGTGACCTGGAGCCTGGGAAAAGGCAGACTAAACAGCGCTTCTGTGGCGAGGGTGCCCGTCTCCAGCGTTCCATCCGAGAACTAGAAGTAGAGGGTGATCCAATCTTCTAGGGCATCTCCTTTCTACAATTCAAGAAAACAGTTCTGACCAATCTACAATTCAAGAAAACAGTTCTGACCAAAAAGAAAAGGCGCGACCTTGCGGCCGCGCCTGCAATGGAAGATCGAACTATTTCTTCCTGGAAGCGCGAAGATGCAGCAACGAAGGAGCGAAGAACGGGTGCGTTGTTCTGAGCGCCGCAGACGATGCCGTGGAGTTTTGCTTCAGGAAGACGCCGAGGGCTACCTGACCGTTATCGGTCTCAATGAACGGGAAGGTTGTTCCGTCGACCGCGTAGTAGGTGACATCGAAGCCGCCGTTGAGTGTGCCATTCGAGCTGTTCCCCGCGTTGGCGCCGAGCTGACCGCGGCCGTTCGTATCGGGCGTGGTGTAGTTCCCGGAGAGAGCAAGCCCATAATTGGGAACACCCCCTGGAGCATAGTTTTCGTCGGTCACTCCGGAGAGCGTGAGGCCGCTACCTGCGCTCGCGAACTCTGCGATATCGTCGATTTCGGCGGAGGAACCAGTCGCGGCGCCAAGATTAACTCCGGAGAGGTTCAAGGCGTAGCCTTCGGACGCAGCGAGCGTGCTACCAGCGGTTTGCTGGTAAGCAGCTCCGGCCATGGTGCCGCCAGTGTCAATTTCGAGCAAGAGCAAGCCACCGCTGGACGGATAAGCGGCGAGTTCGGTCGCTCCCACGAAGCCAGAGAAGCCGCTCAGGGTATACCGTCCGGTGCCCGCAGCTGCGTAGGTTCCGGAGAAGGTGATGGGCGCGGCGGAGACGCTCCCGGTGTTGTTCACGTCCTCCGTAGAGGCGTTGGTGATATTGCCATTTCCATCGGTGACCATGAAGCCGCCGGCTGCCGTGACAGTTGAGCTGGTGGAACCGAGCAAGGTAAAGGCCAATGCGCCCGTCGGAACGGTCGTGCTCGTCTGCGCGTATGCGTCGCCCGCCAGCGTTCCAGTGGAATCCATTTCAATGAATTTCATGTGGGTCGCGTCAATGGCGTAGACGTCATACGTCATGGTGAAGTTCGGCGTGCCGCTTGAGGGTGCAGCGAGAATCTGCGTGGCTGGAGAGGTAGACGGGCCAAGCGTTAAGGATCCGGTAAGGGTTTCCTCGGCGTAAGGAATTCCGAGGGAGTTCAGGTCTACGAGTCCCGTCAGTGCGCCGCCAGTGCCGACGGTGAAGTTGCCGACTGTGGCGACTGTCGATCCGTTGTAAGCACCAGAAAAGATGAAGGCGTAGGATCCGGCAGGCGTGACGCTGGAGGACTGCAGGTCGAGGGTGCCGCTCCCGCTGGCTGCTTGATCAAATTCGGTGACAAGTCCGTGAGTGCTGTCTTGCAAAACGAAGTCGAGCACGATCGCGTTCCCGAACGGGGTGGCGCACTGGAGAGTGGCGCTGCCGCGGCCATCGACGCCGATTTTGTAGGCGCTGCCGGAAGTGATGGCGACATTCGCCGCCGGAGTAATCACGGGATTCGAGGCCGCGAAACCGTCGTCGTTGAGATCGATCGTTCCTGCACTGATCGCGCCGCTGCCGTTTGCAGTGAATGTACCGACGGCCGCATAAGCGTAGCCGTTGGTATCAGTACCGGCGACCGAGAAGACGTAAGTTCCCTTCAGATTGCTGACACTAAATCCACCGCTTGGAGGCGGTGAGGGATTGGTGACACTGCTTCCATTGTTGCCGCCGCAAGCGGCGAGGAAGGCTAAAGCCGACACTGATAGAGCGAGAAAAATGCGATGATGCAAAGACATAACATCCCCCTGACAAAGTTGGGCGGCAGAGCGTTGGGAACTCTGCTCAGTTTACACGCGATTGGTGCCGATAAATCCAACCCTGCTGCAGGAAAAAAGTAGCGGCGCGGAATGTGCGGGGTAAAGGTTTTACATGATTTTACGATTGGGCGGACTCGAGGCACTGCAAAGATACTGGATCCGCACAAACTGCGGCACTGAAGCGTAGCCAAGAATCCCGACGAGCTTGAGCGGGTGCCGTCTAGCCTTGCACCTCAACGTCGTGACCCGCCAGTTTGCTCAAGGATTCAGTGTATGGAGCCCGGGCCAAACCTTTTTCAGTGATGATCGCAGATACATATTTTGCCGGGGTCACGTCGAAGGCGGGATTCTCTACGCCCACGCCGTCGGGGACCATCTGTTTGCCGGCGATATGGGTGACCTCTTTACCATTGCGTTGCTCGATGGGAATCTGGCTGCCGTCGGGACAATCGAGATCGACGGTGGAGATTGGGGCCGCGACGTAGAAAGGGATGCCGTGCTCTTTGGCGAGGATTGCGACCGAGTAGGTTCCGATCTTGTTGGCGACGTCGCCGTTAGCGGCGATGCGGTCGGCTCCGACGACGATGGCGCCGATTTTTCCCTGGCGCATCATGGCTCCGGCCATGTTGTCGGAGATGACGGTGGTGGGGATGCCGTCCTTCATCAACTCCCAGGCGGTGAGACGAGAACCCTGAAGGAATGGGCGAGTCTCGTCGGCGTAGACGTGAATCTTTTTTCCTTGCTCGACTGCGGCGCGAATGACGCCTAGGGCGGTGCCGTATCCGGCAGTGGCGAGGGCCCCGGCATTGCAGTGGGTGAGGACGCCGCCATCGTTGGGCATAAGGGTTGCGCCGTGGCGTCCCATGGCCTGATTGGCGGCGATGTCTTCGGCGTGGATGCGCTGGGCTTCTTCGATGAGTTCCTTCTTGATTTGCGGAATCGGCCGGATGCGGATGCGTTCAAACTTTTCCTGCATGCGGCGGATAGCCCAGAAAAGATTGACGGCGGTGGGACGAGTCTTGCCGATGAGGTCGCAGATCGCGTCGAAGTCGCGCTTGAGATCGCCGACCGATTCGGCTTTCGAATTGTTGACGCCGAGCGCGATGCCCATGCCGGCGGCTACTCCAATGGCGGGAGCCCCGCGGACAACCATGTTGCGGATCACATCGGCAACCTGCTCGTGCGTCTTGCAGGTCACATAAACTTCTTCGGTCGGCAGCTTCGTCTGATCAATGAAGCGAACGGTGTTGTTAGTCCACTCGAGAGTTTGAATCATAAATTGAGAGATTGAGTCATTGAGTGATTGAGCCATGGGACGACTAGATTTTGGAATTCTCTACACAGTCGCCGAACGGCTCGATTATCAAATCACTCAATCACCAAATCATTCAATGACTGCATCATGCAATTTTGTGAGCGTCGCACCTTGGCCTGGGATTGCTGCTAACTGCTGGCCTTCCGCAGAGTTCGCAAGTTGCTGCGACCGCATAAACGTTCGGTTGTGTTTCATCATTTTGAAGGATGTGTTCTTTGCGCACGTCGGTCGCGGTAAAAATGGAAACGAAGGGCGCGGGGGCAGCGGCTTTTTCAACGTTCGGGCGTCCTTTCGCTTCTTCCCGCTCGACCAGGCACATCACGCCAACGACTTCGAATCCGAATTCGCTGGCGGCTTCGATGGCCTGAACGGTAGAGGAGCCCGTGGTGCAGACATCGTCGACAATAACGACTCGCGCGCCTTTTTCTCGAAAGCCTTCGATACGCTGGCCAGTGCCGTGTTGCTTCTCGGCTTTGCGTACCAGAAAGCCGCTGAGATCACCGCTGAGCACAGAGACCGCAACCACGATCGGATCAGCTCCCATGGTCAGGCCGCCGATGGCCTGAGGCTTCCATCCACGCTGGCGAATTTCCTCGAGAAAAACTTCCCCGGTGAGGCGCGAGCCCTTGGCATCAAGGGTCGTTGTGCGGCAATCGATGTAGTAGTCGCTCGTGCCTCCGGAAGAGAGTTTGAAGTCTCCCAGGCGGAAGGATTTGAAGGCCAACGCGGTAAGCAAGTGTTGACGCGACGGGTGCATGAAAACCTACGATATCACGAGGCGGAGGACGTACCCTCGATCCCGGCGACGGCTGGGGCGAAACGGGCAGGGATGCTTCTCGGGGTGAGAGAATCGCTTCGCTGCGGGGCTGCTCCGCTCTGCGTTAATTTGGGCGCGAATCCTTTATTCGCCGGTCTTGACGCGTGTTACCCTGAATCTTCCGGCTAAAGCAAATCGTCGCCCGCCATTGGCGTTCCGCGGATTCTTACATCGAGGTATGACATTGCAGAGTGTACTCAGGTTTTCACGAGCCGCCATGAGCGGTCTTTTCATTTGCTGCGCGATAGCGGTGTGTTCATCGACGGTACTGGCGCAAGGGACGCGGTCGTGGGAGCAATCCAGATTCGATGACCTGGAGAAGGGCACGGCGTCGGGAGTGGCGATACGGAATGCCGGCGGGCTGGAACTCGCGCCCTCGTTCAAACTGCTGTACGCGACGCCCTCGACATATATCTGGGGAATTGCGGCGGATGACGCGGGAAATGTGTATGCGGCAACAGGATCGCCTGCGCGGGTGTATCGGATTTCGGCGGATGGCAAGACGAGCATCATTTTTCAGCCGCAGGAATTGCAGGTGCAAGCGCTCCGCGTGGGGCCGAATGGAGTGATTTATGCGGCCACTGCGCCTGACGGGAAGGTGTACAAGATCGAGCATGCGGCGGCCAAATCTGAGGACAAGAAATCCAGCGACAATCAGAAAGATGCGAAGGCCGCGGTGGACGCGTCGTGGAGTTCGTCGGAATATTTCGCGCCGGGAACGAAATACATATGGGACCTGGCGCTGGACAAAGCGGGAAACCTTTTTATTGCGACGGGGGATCGAGGCGA